>JBOGHY010000116.1:0-5914 GCA_050742375.1 Acidimicrobiales bacterium
GCCCGGAGGTGGGCCGCCGGCTGCGGCAACGGCCCGACAGGCTGCCTCGGCGTCGGCGGGCTTCACGGCGAGCACGGCGGAGTCGCTCGCCGGCACGCTCCCGCCGACCGCGATGCCGGGAAAGCGAGCCGCGAGATCCTCACGCGCCGATGCGGACGGCTCGACCACCGCCAGTTCCGCCGGTGAGATCCAACGGGAGCGGAGGAGCCCGCCGACGCCGAGGCAGCCTGTCGGGCCGTTGCCGCAGCCGGCGGCCCACTTCCGGGCTCGAGCGGCCCCCTTGGACCGCCCCGCCGCCTCCTCTCGACCGTTGCCGGAGTCAGCATCGAGCGGCTGGAAGGATGGCTCGGGCCCGGCACGGCTGTGCTGCGGTGCATGCCGAACATGCCGGCGGTCATCGGTGCCGGCGCTTCGGCGGTTGCCGGGGGGGCATCGGTGGACAAGGAGGATTACGCCTGGGCGGAGACCATCCTTTCGAGCCTCGGGGTCGTGGCACGGGTACCTGAACAGCTCCTCGATGCTGTGACCGGCGCATGCGGATCCGGTCCTGCCTACGTCTTTGCGCTCGCCGAGGCCATGATCTCCGCCGCAGTGTCCGAGGGTCTAGATGCCGAAGTGAGCGCCCTCCTCGTCACCCACACCGTTCTGGGCGCCGCCCGGCTCCTCACCGAGGCGGGGGAGCCGCCGGGGGCCCTCAGGGCTCGGATCGCATCCCCGCAGGGGACGACCGTCGCAGGGTTGGCAGTCCTCGAGGAGGGTGGCTTCCACTGCCTTGTCGAGAGGGCAGTCGCGGCAGCAGCAGCTCGCTCGCGCGAGCTCGGGCGTCTCGGACACTGAGGGAGCTCCCGCTCGCCTACCAGGCTTGGCGGGAGCGCCTCGGGAGCCGCGGATATGGTGGCCCGAAGGGAGCCTGCTGCACGCTCCCGGCGGGAGGCTCGTTGTGCACCATCGTCGGCGCGAGAGAGAAAGCGGCTGGCGGCAGGTGGCGCCGCGGGGGACAGGAAGGACCCCCCTAGGGCCCACGATCCCGACGGCGGCGTGCCGGACAACGCGCACTGTGCCCGCAGCCCGTCAAGGCCGCGCAGCCCACCCGGGCCCTGCAGCCCGTGCAGCCTCATCTCCGATTGCCAAGTCGCTCATGCTCGCCGCGGTGCTCGCCCTCGGCGCAACCGCCTGGGTGGCGCCAGCTTCGGGCCTTGCGAACGTCTCGGCACCTCGCGGGGCACTCGGGCGCGCCGGGTCCAGAGGGCACACTGCGACCGAGCCGAGCTCGGCCCACGTCGTCCTTGCCGGGGGCGCCAGCGCCTACACAGAGGCGACGACCGTCCTCTCGGCATCCGCGGGCGGGATCGTCTTCTCGGCCCTCTCGCGAAACGGCGCCGGGCAGCTGGCCCGCTCGCCTTCGTACTGGGTGGTGGCCACCGCCTCGACGCCTGCGAAGAGCGGTGGATCCACACCGCCGGCTCCGGTCCTTTCCCACCTGCCAGTGCCCTCCTCCGGGACCTATGTCGACCGGCCGGGCTCGGAGCTGTCGATCGCCGGCTCGATGGTCTCGGCGCTCGAGCAGCGCCGCGTAGGGCGAAGGACCGAGTGGCAGGTCCTCACCGATGACCTCTCCAAGGACGTCGTCAGGGTCCGCAACCTCGAGTCGGGTGCGACATGGCAGGGCGCCTCGCCCACCGGATGGCTCGAGACGACCCCCGCCCGGTCGCCCGCGGAGGCCGTGGCTCTGAGTGAGGTGAACCCCGCCACAGGAAAGGTGCGCTTCCTCGGCTCGCTACGCGGCAAGAACACCCGCTTCATAGCCGGAACGTCGGCGGTCGTGGCCACCGAGACCGACCCGGCGCGCCCGGCGGACTCGATCGTCGAGTACCTGCGCTACTCGGCGCCCCGGCGCTGGCACGTCCTCGCCGACTCGCCGGGCGTCTGGCACTGCACGTCTGTCACCGCTGCCTCGGTGGGCTGCGTCCAGGCTGTGGTCGGCGTGACCGGAGAGAGCGCGGTCGAGAGCTTCTCCCTTGACGGCGGCGCCCCGATCGTGGCCTACGTGACGGGCCCTGCGGGCAACGTGCGGGCTCTCGTCACCCCGAGCTACACGTCCTGGTCGTACTGCCATGGCTCCTCCTGCACGCTGCGGCGCCTCCCCGACGACGGGGGGCCGGCCGTGCCGCAGGCCATCCCCGACGGTCAGACCGCGGCGGGAGGGGCAGGCGTCGTCTGGGGCTCGCCGGCGACCTCGGCGGCGGCAAGCGGCATCTTCTCCGAGGCCGACGATGCCGCCGCGCCGTCACAGTTGGTTGCGAGCCCCCGCTCGCCCCTCGACACGGCCGCCATCTCAGTGGCGCCCGGCTCGGTGATCTACGTCGACAACGCCCTCCCCGGGCTCCCTGTCCTTCGCCAGTCGTTCCGCGAGGTAGGGGGTCTCTCCGTCTCGCCGCCTACCCGGCTCGGCTTCGTTGGCTACCTGGCACCGGGCGGGACGGCGGCAGGGGTGAGCCTTGCCGACGGCGGATCCGCCGCCGTCTTCTCGATCGACGATCCCGCCGGCGGAGCAGAGATGGGCCTGCGGGCTGTCGACTCGTCTCCGGGTGGTAGCCGGCTCGTGACGGCGGCGGCGGATGCCACAACTACAAGCGAGCTGGGCCAACCCGTCACCGTGTCGGGACAGTGGGTGGCGTGGATGTACGAGGGGACCTGCGAGCTCGAGCATCTCCCGAGTGGGACAAGGATCGCCTGGCGGGCGCGGGGGCTCGTGGCCTGCACAATCGGTGCCGGTCGGCTTGCCTGGCTCAGCTCGCGCGGAGGGGTGTACGACGTCCACATGGGCCGCAGCGGGCCGGAACCCCTGTCGACGGCTCGCACCGTGTCGCCCCTACTCGCCGCCGGCAGCGAGGTCATGCCCGGGGCGCGGCTCCTCCTCGGTGGAACCTACGTGGCCTGGGACTTCTCGGTGAGCTCCGCCGGCTCGAGGCATCCGGCGGGCGTCGCCGGCTATGTCGACCTGGCGAAAACGGCGAAGGCGGTGTCTCTTCGTCACGGCTCCGAGGTCGCCGCCGTCACGGGAACCTATCTCGCCACCACTCGCGGCGCCTCGGGATACCCCACTGTGAAGAACCTTGTCACGGGCAAGGTCGTGCGCCTGGCGGTCTACGGGCGCTCACTTTCGATCGGAGGCGACGTGGCCGGGTGGATCGGCCAGGACGGTCGGCCGCGCATCGTCCAGCTGCCCAGCTGAGGCACCCCGCAGGCGCTCGCATCGCCGAACTGCCCAGCCGTCCAGCTGCGCAGACGAGCGGTCCGATTCGGGCGGTGGCCGGCCTCTGTCAGAAAGTCACACTTTTCACTTTCGCCACATTGGCGTACAGTCGTGCTCGGCGGAGAGGGGTGATCATCTGACGAGCATCGACTATTCGAAGGCGAGGTTCTTCACGGTCGCGGAGGTGGCCCGGGTGCTTCGGGTCTCCAACATGACGGTGTACCGGCTCATCAACTCGGGCCAGCTGCCGGCGGTACGGGTCGGCAAGTCATTCCGCCTCCGCGAGGAGGACGTGAACCGCTATCTGTCGGAGCGGTTCACCGAAGCCGGCTGAGCGTCGCCTCGCCCACAACCAAACAGTCACCGGCCGGCCGGGAATGGTGGCGCCTTTCGGCAGCCGTGCGTTTTGTCCGCCTATCGGGGTCGTCGGTACGATCGCCCCCCATGGCCGAGCGATTCGGACGGCGCATCCCCGAGCCGACGGTCGGGCGGCTGCCGGTCTACGAACGAGCCCTTCTGGAGCTCGCCTCGGGGCAGGTCACCACCGTCTCGTCCGCCGAGCTTGCAGACAGGTGCGGGCTCAACGCCGCCAAGGTCCGCAAGGACCTCTCCTATTTCGGCACCTACGGGACTCCGGGCACCGGCTACGAGGTTGACTACCTGCTCGGTCAGATCCGCCACGAGCTCGGGGTCGACCAGGAGCGACCGGTCGTCATCGTAGGCATGGGCAATCTCGGACACGCCCTCGCCGGATCGCCCGGCTTCAGGGCCGCCGGCTTCCGCCTCGTCGGCCTGTTCGACGTCCAGCCAAGCCGCATCGGTGAGATCGTCGGCGACCAGGCGATCCGGCACATCTCCGAGCTCGAGGCTGTGTGCGAAGACGAGGAAGCGCTCATCGGGGTCGTCACGACCCCGCCTCAGGCAGCCCAGGAGGTTTGCGACCGGATGGTCGCCGCAGGGGTGGAGGCGATCTTGAATTTCGCCCCGGCCGTCATCTCGCTCTCCCCGCCGGTGCAGCTGCGCCACGTCGACTTCTCTGCCGAGCTGCAGGTCCTCGCTTTCTACCAGGCCCACCCAGAGGCGAGCCGCGTGCGGGGAGGCGGGGCCGCTGCGCGGCCAATCGCGGCGACGGCCCCGGAATCACCGCTCGGGGCGAGGGCAGCGACGTCGGGGCGAAACGGCGCAGAAGTCCCTGCGGCACCGCGGCAAGTCCCGGCACCGACGGCGGTGGTCCCACCCGCGCGACCGCTCGCTCGAGGATGAACAGCCACCTCGACTCCCAGCGGCAATGGGCGAAGTGGCGCAACGTCTGGTACAACGCGGCGATCCGAAGCTTCGGTCAGAGCATCTCGGCGCCACTCAGCGGTCGTTCGCGCAGCATTACCCGGAAAGCGGCGTGACTGAGGAGGCCGACGTCCTCGTCGTCGGCTCCGGGCCGAACGGGCTCGCCGCCGCCGTCGTGCTAGCCGCCGCCGGCCTGCAGGTCCGCGTCTACGAGGCCGAGGCCACCCCGGGTGGGGGCTGTCGCACCGAAGACCTCACGCTTGCGGGCTTCCACCACGACGTCTGCTCGGCTGTCCACCCCCTGGCGTTGGCGTCGGGCTTCTTTCGACGTTTCGATCTCGCCGCCAGGGGAGTCCGGCTCCTCCAACCGGAGATTCCCTTCGCCCACCCCCTCGGCGGGACGAGAGCGGCCGCTGCGTCCCGCTCGATCGAGGAGACCGCTGAGGGCCTCGGAGCTGACGGCGCCGTCTACCGGCGCCTGATGACCCCACTGGTCCGCAATCACGGCGCGATTGCCGACGCCGTGCTCTCCTCGATGCGTTCCTTGCCGCCCCGGCCCTGGGCAGCCGCGCGCTTTTCTCTCGGCGGCATCCGCTCGGCGTCGTCGCTCGTCCGGCGCTTTCAGGGCGAAGAGGCACGGGCCCTCCTCGGCGGAGTATCGGCGCACGCCATGCTCCCCTTGCAGCAACCGCCGACCGGTGGTCTCGGGCTCGTTCTCACGATGCTCGCCCATGGCGTCGGCTGGCCCGTCGTCGAGGGGGGCAGCGTCGCTCTCGTCAGGGCGATGACCGACGCGATCGCCTTAGCCGGGGGAGAGGTCGTCACGGGCCGCCGTATCGCTTCTTTGAGCGAGCTGCCCCCTGCCGGCGCCATCCTCCTCGACGTCACGCCACGGGTGCTGCTCGAGCTCGCCGACCAGCAGCTGCCCGCCGGCTACCGCCGGCAGCTCAGCCGCTTCCACTACGGCGCCGGAGTCTGCAAGGTCGACTGGGCGCTCTCGGGCCCGGTTCCGTGGACCGCAGAGGTATGCCAAAGAGCAGGCACACTGCACCTGGGGGGCACCTTCGAAGAGATCGCACGCTCGGAGGGCGAGGTCGCAAAGGGCCGTGTTCCCGAGAAGCCCTACGTGCTCGTCGTCCAGCCGAGCATCGTCGATGCCGGGCGTGCGCCGGAGGGATGTCAGACGCTGTGGAGCTACTGCCACGTCCCTTCCGGCTCGAGCGTTGACATGAGCGAAGCGGTCGCCACGACGATCGAGCGGTTCGCTCCGGGCTTTCGCGACCTGGTTCTCGCCAAGTCGACGCGTACGGCGCCCGAGATGGCGACGTACAACGCCAACTACATCGGCGGCGACATCAGCGCCGGCGCGGTGGA
>JBOGHY010000117.1:0-4930 GCA_050742375.1 Acidimicrobiales bacterium
GGGCGGTCCCGCCCCGGGCGATCTGGTGGCTCAGCTCGTAACGACCGTTGTAGATGGGCGGCCGGGACTCGCCTGACGCTGTCGGGTCGCGGCTCATGTCTCGCGGAGGCTATTGCGCCGGCTGAGCAGTTCAGCCGCAGTTCCAGGCGCAGGACGCCTCAGGAGTCGGGCCGCGGCGGCCGGCCCAGGACGCCTCACGGGTTCAGCTCCAGTGCCTGGCGCAACAGCGGGATGAGCACCGGCCCGGCGACCGAGGCACCGGTCGGGTTCGTCTGGCACGAAGACGAGTTTGACGGGATTGGCACGATCGCCGCCCCCGCGACGCTCGGCGTCTCGCCCGTGCCCGCCGGCCCGAAGGCGACGAGCCAGTTGTAGGTACCGCAGACGTTCTTTTGCGGCTCGGCGGTGCCGGTCTTGGCCGCGATCGGGGGCAGGCCCTGGCCGTACTGCTGGAAGACGCCGTAGGCGGTACCTGCCGGGTTCTCGGTGACGCCGAGCATCAGGTTGCGGACCTTGTTCGCCGTGGCCGCCGACGTCGCCCGGCGCCAGACCTGCGGCTTGTAGTCGAGCTCGACGACGCCCTGGCTTCCGACGACCCGGCTCACGAGGTGCGGCTTCATGATGACGCCGTTGTCTGCGAGGCCGGCGGCGACGAGCGCCATCTGCAGCGCCGTCGCCTTGTCGTCGAACTGTCCGATCGCCGAGAAGCCCGTGTAGGGCGTAGCCCCGATGAGCGAAGGGGACGGGAACCCGTAGCAACCCTGGCAGCTCGGGAAGACCTGCGATCGTGGCAGGTCGATCGGGGCAACGTCGTTCAGCCCGAAGGCATTCGCCTCGAGGGCGAGATTCTCCGGTCCGAGCTGCACGCCGATCTGGCTGTAGGCGGTGTCGCACGACTGGAGCAGCACCTGGGCGAGATCGCCCCCGCAGGCAGAGGACGCGTAATTGTGCAAGGTCTGTGGTGGGTTGCCCGAGTTCGGGAAGGTGTAGCTCACCTCGGTGGGGAAGATCTCGGCGGCGACGGAGGCGTCGTGGTCGTAGATGGCCGAGGTAGTGATCGTCTTGAAGGTCGAGCCTGGCGGGTGCGGCACGTCGGTGGCGATGTTGTACAGCGGGTTGGCGTTGAAGGGGAGCCCGACGAGATGCTTGAAGGCGCGGTGGACCGCCGCCGGGTTGAGACGGGCGAGCACGTTCGGGTCGTAGGTGGGGTACTCCGCCATGGCCAGCACGTCTCCGTTGCGGGGATCGATCAGCACGACGGCGCTGCCCGGCTGGCCGGCGGCGGCGAGTGCCTTGTAGGCGGCCACCTGGAGCTTCTCGGACACCGTGAGCTGGACGGTGTCAGTCTCTTCGTGCTGGGTGAGCAGCTGGCCGAGCGTGCCCGCCGGTGAGGTGTGCTGGGCGAGGTACTGGTCGTAGGAGGCCTCGATGCCGTACTGGACTGTGCCTCCGTCGGCCGAGTCGTAGTAGCCGGTGATGGGCGCGAACGCCCCGGCAGTGAGCGACGGGTAGATGCGCCGGTACTTGTAGATCGAGTTGTGGACCGGCTTCGACTCGGCAAGCACGTAGCCCTCTGAGGAGAGGATCTCGCCCCGGGGCAGCACGACCGAGGGGGTGGTGCCGGTCTTGTTGAGCGGGTTTCTCCGGAGCGCCGGTGCCTGGCGCACCTGGATGTTGTTCAGCTGCACGAAGAGCAGGATGAAGCAAAGGAGCATTATCCCGCCCACCCACCTGATTCGCGGGTTCATGGTGCGCCTCCAGTGGGTGGGGCACCGGATGTGGCCCCCGTGGTCGTGGTGGTCGCGGGGCTCGCCGCCCCGGCCAGGCTCGTCGTCGGTGTCGTGGCGGCGGGAGCCCCCCCGGTCGCAGCGCCCGTCGTTGTCGTCACGAGGCCGCCGTCATAGATGATCAGTTGATGCTCCTTGGCGAGGTTCCGAACCAGCCGGCGGGCCCCGACGAGCGACGACTCGGTCACGCCGTGGCGCAGCTCCACCACCGTGGCAGGGAACAGGGCACTCCGGCGCAGCTCGATCGTCTCCATCAACTGGGGCTTGAACCAGAGCATCCCGCCCGGCCGGCCCTGGTAGATCGCCACGTTGTCGCCCGCCAGCCCGACGAAGTACGACGAGTTGTTGAACCAGATCATGACCCAGGCGGCGCCACCGAGGATGGCCGCCAGCAGGATCACGAACATCGCCGCTCGGGTCGTCAGCACCCTGTCGCGGGCGGCCCTTCGAAAGCCCCTGTCCGGCACCAGCACGACTGCTCGATGGCGTCCCGTCTCTGCCCCACCCGCCCCGACCCCGGTGTCACCCACGACGGACGCGCCGTGGACGGTCAAAGTGCGCCCGCCGCGCCCCGACGGGGTGGGCCGCTCGGCCGGTTCGAGCGGCTCCACCGGCTCGACACGCTCGAGCTCGCCAACCAGTGGCACGGTGGCGATCGGGACCACCTGGGTGATGTCGTCTGCCTCCTCGGCCCCTCGGTCGGGCGCGACCGGTACCGCAGGGACCAGCTCGACGGGAAGCTCGCCTGCGCCGCCGTCGTCGGTGACGACGTCGGCCACGACGACCGTGACGTTGTCGGTGCCGCCGTGCTGGAGGGCTCTCGAGACCAGCTCGCGTGCGGCCTCCTCGGGGGTGGCGGGCAAGACCATAGCCTCGGCGATCTCGCCTTCGGGGACCTCGTTGGTGAGCCCGTCGCTGCACAACAGCAGCCGCAGCCCGGCTTCGGGCTCCAGCTCGAAAACGTCCGGGTCGACCTCCGGGTCGATCCCGAGCACGCGGGTGAGCACGTGGCGATGGGGGTGGATCGCCGCCTCCTCGGCCGTGAGCTCGCCGGTGCGGACCATCTCTTCGACAAGCGAATGGTCCTCGGTAAGGCGGGCTAGGGAACCGTCGGAGGAGTCAAGCCGGTAAGCACGGGAATCGCCGATGTTCACGAGCAGGAGCCGGCGGCCGCCTTCTCCGGCGCCGGGCCCATCGACCAGGGCGACTGCGGTGAGGGTCGTCCCCATCCCTCTGAGCCCCCGGTCCACACGGCTCCTGCGCCAGATGGCGCCGTTGGCACGGCGTACCGCCTCGACGAAGCCGGACGAGGTGCGGTCGCGGGAGAACCCGGCAAGCAGCTCCTCGATCGCCATCCTGGCGGCGACCTCCCCCCCGACGTGGCCGCCCATCCCGTCGGCTACGGCAGCGAGATCGCCGCTCACCACAGCCTGGTCCTCGTTGATGGCCCGGGCGTAGCCCGCGTGCGTCTCTGCCGCCGCTCGCAGGGAGATCACCTGGCGACCTCGAGCGTCGTCGAGCCCACCTTCAGGCGGTCGCCCCTCTGGATGCGCGACGGGACCTGCAGCCGTTCGTCGTTCAGCCACGTGCCGTTCGTCGATCCGAGATCCTCCAGCCACAGATCACCGCTGCGCCGGTAGACGCGCGCGTGGATCGAGGAGATGAAGGTGTCGTCCTCGAGGGAGACGGCACATCCCGGCGAGCGCCCGAGCGTCACCTCGTCGCCGAGCTCGAAGGTCCGCCCCCGGCGCTGAGGCGGGTCCACCACCCTGAGGCGGAGCGGCACTGCCCGGTCGGCGGCGATCGGCGCCTGGACCTGGCCGCCGGCGCGCTCGGCTCGCGATCGGCGCACCTCGACAAAGACCATGCGCGCGGCGTAGAGGAAGAAGAGCCACAAAAGGGCGAGCAGGAAGTACCTCAACAAGTGTAAGAGGGCATGGGGCACAGACCTTGTCGCCGGTCAGGCAGGCTCGAACCGCATCGTGGTCGTGCCTACGGTGATGGCGTCTCCGGGCGAGAGCCGCTGCTCCCGCACCGACACGCCGTTCACCTTTGTGCCGTTGGTCGAGCCGAGGTCCACCAGCGTCACCTGCGAACCCTCGCGCCGCAGCTGGGCGTGGCGCCGCGAGACGTTGGGGTCGTCGAGGACGACGGCACACTCCGGCAGCCGCCCGATGGTGATGATGTGCTCCGCGACTCCTACCCTCCTGCCGTCGGGGAGGACGAGCCAGTCCGCAGGGCCCCCGGCGCCCTCCTTGAAGTCGGCCTCGATCGCAAAGGTCGACGTAGACAGTTCGAGATCCTCGTGGATCACGATCTCTATGGGCCCGAGGAAACCGTAGCGCTCGGCGGCTCCGTGCTCGCGGACCGCCTCGACGAGCTCGCGGTTCAGCACATCGCCGAAGCTCTCGAAGCGCTCGTAGTCGGCCGTCGCGAGAAAGACGTCGAAGTGGTTCGGCGCGATGAGGCTCCGCACGCCGACGGTGCGGTGCAGATCCATCTCCCTTGTCAGGCGTCGCCCGAGCTCAACGGGCTGCAGCTGACCGCGGAACGCCTTGGCAAAGGCGCCCTCGACCAGCCGCTCGAGCCGTCGCTCGAACTGCTGGAGTCCCATGTGAAGCCCGAGGATACCGGTGCCCGGCGCTGGCTCGATGCCGCCGCCGGCTCGGCTCCGGGCGGGCTATCGTCGCTCGGGCCGGGCGAGTGGCGGAATTGGTAGACGCGCAGGATTCAGGATCCTGTGTCCGCAAGGACGTGGGGGTTCAAGTCCCCCCTCGCCCACCACAAAGGTGCTTGTCAGCGGGCTGTCGGGGGCCTCCGGGGGTTCGTACGATCCCGCAGCAGGCTCGGGATCGCCAGCGTTCTAGCTGCAAGCCAGCGGTGAGGTCGTCCGTGGCCAGCTGCGGCGGCAGACTGGCCGGCATGGCCGAGATGCGAGACCCGAAGACCACGCTGCACCACTACCTCCAGGGGGCTCGCGACGCCCTGGTCTGGAAGCTTGACGGGCTGGGCGAACGCGACGCCAGACTGCCCCGCACCCCGACCGGTAACAGCCTGCTGGGGGTTCTCAAGCACTGTCTCAATGTGGAGGCTGGCTACTTCGGGCCTACCTTCGGGCGCGACTTCCCGACGCCGGAGGAGCT
>JBOGHY010000118.1:0-6210 GCA_050742375.1 Acidimicrobiales bacterium
CACCCACCTCGCCCGGGCGCCCACCCTGGCAGACGTCCCGCCACTATTCACCTAGAACACCCGCCGCTGCGTTCGTCATTCACCGAGGTGAGCCGGGTAGCCAGCCGCTATCCAACTACCCGAGCTCTTGCGCCGACAACGGGGCCTCGTCCTCGACGCCGCTTACGCGGCCCACCCCGAGCGCCTGGTGCGCAAGCGTCCCGCCCCGCCGGCGCTGCCGGACGCGGTCTGGATCAACAAGCCGGAGGAGGTGAGCCCTTCGGCCCAATGACTCACTCCAAAATCTGCCTCAAAAGGGTTGACACGCACCGGTTCGAGAAGTCGCCGACGATCTCCTTCTTCTTGAAAGCGCACAGGTTCGGGCGAGCCTGTGCAAAGCGCGACCGAACGTTCACAGGTTCTCGGCCAGCTCTGCCAGGCGAGCCGAGTCGACGCCGTCGGCGAGGTAGTGCAGTGGCACCCGGTAGGTGAAGCCGAAGCTCGAGGCGACCAGCCGAGGGTCGGTGCTTCGCGTGAGCGCCGCCAGCCGGGTCGAGCGGAGATCTCGCAAGGTGACTGCGGCCGGCTTCAAGACGCTGCGAAGATAGGTCGCCGAGACCGAGATGTCGGTCGTCGCCGTGAGCCGGGTCACGATCACGTGGCGATTGAGGGTGCCGAGGCTCTCACTGTGTGCAAGGCACGCACCGAGAGCGGCCGCGGTGTGCGGGTCGAGAGGCACAGGACGCGGCCGCCGGCCGAGCCGCAGCGTCCCCATCCCGAGATCGCAGTCCTCGACGACGAGGTTGGCAAGCTCGGCCGAGGTCGTTGTCGTGGCTCGGGAGCAGTCTTCCAGCCTCGGCCAGCAGTCGGGTGGCGCGCGAGGTGGAGAAGCGCTCGGCGGCGAAGGCGGCGAAGGCCTCGAGGAACTCCGGCGGGTCGTCGAGGCGGCGACGGAGGCCCTCGGCGTAGACGAAGGGACGATCGGGGCGGCGCCGGAGGCACCTAGCGCACAGGCCGTGCCCGGCGTGGGGCCGCTCCTTACCGCAGGAGGCACAGCAGGTCGTCTTCACGCCGGCGGCAGTGAGCGCCCGCGTAGAGCGGCAGGCGAAGCCGGGACCTTCGCTGGTCCGGAGCGTTTAGCCGGCGGGAGTTGCACCGGGGTCGTGTCGACCTCGATCAGGTCGTTCGGCGAGCACTCGAGCGCGGTGCAGAGCGCGGCGAGCGTGGTGAGCTTCACCTGCGACGGCGTCTTCGAGAACAGCCCAGAGACCGAGGCCGAGGAGAGCCGGAGCCCGGCGCGCTCGGCGAGGAGGCGCTGCAGCGCGACGCCGGTCCACACCTCACGCTGTGCCGCTGCCATCCGCAGGCGCCACTTGACCTCCACCCTCACCTCCTTCGAGCTCGCCCAGCGTCGCCGCCATCGCGCGCCGATAGGCATCTTCGATGAAGGTGGCCGACGGCGAGACGTACTTCATGGTCGTGCCGACCTGCCAATGTCCAAGCAGTTGCTGGATGGCGACGAGGTCCACACCGCGCTCGTAGCTGTGCGTGGCGCAGGCACGCCGGAGCGAATGCGGCGTGAAGCGCTCCTGGGGCGGCTCGCCCTCCATCTCGAGGAGATAGGCGAGGCGGTTGCGGATCGTTCCCCGGCTGATCTGGCCGCCGCCCTCGTCGCAGAACAGCGGCGTCCCCTCATCGAAGCGGGGCCGGACGTCGGCCAAGTACCACTTCATCACGAGGTCGAGGTGGTCGAGCATCGGCACAAAGCGCGGTCTTGGGCCCGATCCACGCGCACCCTTGCCGCTGCGCACGTGGAGCTTGCCGAACGGCCCCCGCTCGAAGTGGACGTCGGAGACGCTCAGGCTGGCGGTCTCCTCGGCGCGCAGCCCCGCGTGGTAGATGGTGCGATACAGGGCGTAGTCACGGCCAGCAACGCCGTACTTGCGTGCCGTGGCGACTCGCTCGCGAAGGAAGGTGAAGAAGCGGTCGAGGCGATCGACGTCGGGCGGGACGAGCGAGGCCGGCGAGGCGTCGGCGGTGTGGGCCGAGGAGTTGAAGCGGTCGAGGGGAGAGAGCAGCGGTGCGACCCCGAAGAGCGCCTCGATCTCGGTTGCCTTGCGGGCGAGCAGGAACTCGTGGAAGCCCTTGAACGCCTGGACGTAGCCCCGGCGCGTGGAGGCCGCCATGCCGAGGTCGACGAGATCTCCGACCACCCGGTCGACGTCGTCGCGGGTGACCTCCCACGCCGGTCGACCACACGCCCGTAGGAAGCGGCGAAGGACTCCCGTCGTGTTCGTGATCGAGTCCTTGCTGAACGAGCGCGCCACCTGGGTCGCGACGTAGGCATCGATGCAGCTCGCCTGGTAGTCGACCGGGTCTACCCCGTCAGCTCGTGCTGCTGATCCCTCGATGACCCGAAGATGGACTCCGCTCACTGCACACCTCCCAAGCGCCGAGAATCTCACGACCACGGGACAGTTTCGCAGGTATCACCTCGAAGATCGCGGATCCTTCTGGATGCTGATTTGCCCAGCTAGCAGCGGCTATCCGCGCTCAAGAACCTGTGCCGAAACCGGATGTGTCCACGCTGATCACCGGCTGGCCGTCGGAGACGAAGGCCCCGGCGGTGTCGTTCAGATAGGAGAACCGGGCATCCCGGTCTGGATGGGAGGCCCCTTCCTTCTCCTTGGCCGGGGCTTGCAGGGAGTAGCCGAGCGACTCCAAGATCCGTCCGCCAGCGTCGTCGGAGATGGTGGAAGCGGCGACCTCTCCCTCGGCCCTGATGACCGTGTTGCGGCTCGATCCCGGAGGCGTGTGCGACGGCACCCTTGCCACCCAGGCCAAACATCCCTGCGGCGGCGCCCGCCACGACCAGGCGCCTAGCCCTCGTTCAGGTGAGGGAGGACGACCCTCGCGCGGGGCTCTTACGTCCGACCTCCATGCCCTCACGATACTACGCGCGTACTAACTTATGGTGGACCCAAAATTACCGCCGAAGTCCAGTCCGACCACGCCATCCTGTAGCCTATCCCAAACGTACGCGCAGCGCTCCTCCTTGCATTATGTCTATTCGGGCCGCGCCGGTGCCGTAAGATTCTCATCGCTTCTCCGCGAACCAACATACTCCGGATAGTAAGGCGGCGCAATAGAGTGACCCGACAGCACGCCGATCGTAGTCCAGGTCCACCAGGTGAACTAGCCATAGGCCGGGCGACAAAGCCCCACGATACAGTAACAGACCTCTGGATGTACTGGGAGGACGTTCCTGGCCGTACCAGACCTCCGTACCTCGATCTGTGCCGTGAGACGATAGAAGCTCAGGCGGCCCCTCTGACCGTGCATTGTCTTGACGAACATACAATCTTCGAGTGGTTGCCTGACCTTCCACAGGTGAACTGGATCCGACTGGGTACCCCAGTTAGACGGTCAGATTATGCTCGCACTCGCTTGGTCGAGCGGTATGGAGGCCTTTGGCTCGATTCGGATTGCATCGCCTTTTCTAGACTAGATGCTCTAGTGGCTCCATTGTCCTGTGAGGAGGTAGTAAGTGCTGGTAACTTTTGTACTGGCATCTTTGCAGCCCGACCACACACAAAGATGATGCAGTACTGGGCCGCTGCACAGGACGAGACCCTGCGCAGCGGTGACATGTCTTGGGCGGCACTTGGGTGGAGTATTTTACAACCGGTCTTAGCTGTGCATCCATGCTATAGCCTTCCTCGAGAGAGGATCGTACCTCTAAGCTGGTATGAATGGAGGCGATTTCTGTCGCCCTTCCAGCGGGTGGATCGAGTTTGGACGGATAATCAAATTACCGTGATGCTCTACAACGCCATGATGGGCGAGGCGCTCGCTTATGTGAGTAGGGCGGAACTGCTGGGTAGTCAGCGACTTCTGAGTCGCCTGTTTCGAATCGCGCTTGGCATGTCAAGTGTGGAGGAGGAGACGAAGAGATTGGCGGGGCTAGATGACTTGCGATTTACGCGCATCGGACGGGGCTGTGAGTCTTGGGCCCGACATGTAGCAGGGTCGTTCCCACGAACGGCAAAGCGGGGCGGACATGCACAGCTCTGAGGGGTGATTTAGCGTGGACTTCCCAGCACCGATGTGGTCCGTTCAGGGACCGTTCAGGGGCTGGCGTCCGCTCGTGCAGTAGGACGGTGCGGAGCGGTCCCACGACGGGCATGACGGGCGCGAGCGCAGCAGGGGCCGAGTGGAACCCATAGGCGCGGTTCACGATCAGCCGGACGCGCCGGTTGAGCGCCTCGTGACGCGCGTTGTTCGAACCAGGCGCACCACCGTCGCGGTGCCTGCGGATCGTCTTCGCCAAGGTCACGAAGGGCTTGAGTCTCGAGCGCCGCGCCTTCAATCAGATTGGCTCGAGGAGCACTTCGACATCGTCGGGCGCAAGGTCGTGATGGAAGGCGGCCCTCGGGGCCTCCTTCAAGCAGTAGACGCCAGACCGCCCCTCCGAGGCGGAGCGGCCGTCGGAGCGTCGTCGCCTGCGCCTCCGAGGTTCTCTGGGTTCTTGAGCAGGCACCAGCGCCCCCTTGAAGCGCTCGACGGGGTTCTCGTCGAGGACCCGGAGCTCACGCCAGTGGGTCCGCCGGACAGCGTCGACGGCCTTGGTCCCGAGGGCCACGACGAGCAGATGACGCCCTACGTCGCGTGACCTCCCTCCTCACCGACTTCGCATAGCCGGCGGATATGTCCATCGAGACGGCCGCGATCGACGCGGCCCGCTCTTCAACCAAGCTCGAAGAAGGCGTCGAGCGTCGTCGCGTCTCGGTCCTCATTCTCCATGCGACCTGGTTAGGCACCGTTCGCGTAGGCCGAAAGGGCCTTCACGACCCGGTCCAACTGGCCGGTGTCACGGAGCGCTGACACTTGGCCGAGTTTGCAGATGGTGTTGTGCTTGTTCTTCCGGGCGGCGCTACATCACCGATCCCGAGCACATGCCGGCCAGCCACCGGGCGCACGCCGAGTGGACGCCCTCACGGCTAGCGACCCCCACTGGAGTGAAATGCCCTTCCTACGTGGGATGCAGGCGCGCCAATCGAAGCTTAGCTCAACTGTAGATCTTGAAGTTGTCACGCAATGAGGGGTTATGCGGCCTCGTCCGTGATGGTGACGGCATACCCGAGTGCTTCAATCCGACGCTGGAGCCGCTTCGCCTCCACTGCTGGATCGTGACGACGGGTGAAGTAGTCGGCACCGGGATCTTCGTAAAGGGCACCGGTGGAGAGCAGCTGCCAGGCCACCGCAAGCATGGAGTTGGCGACCGCCACTGATGCCTTGTTGGGTCCTCGTCGCCGAGCAATCCGCACGTATTGCGCCGAGAAATAGCTGCCCTTCGTGCGAGCTGCGGCTCGTGCGGCCTCAATGAGGGACCGACGCAGCCATGGTCCACCCTTGCGCGTCCCTGCACCACGCTTCTTGCCTGCAGACTCGTAGCTTGCTGGAGCCACACCTGCCCAGGCACACAGATGACCTGGCGTTGGGAACCGCGACATATCGACTCCCATTTCGGCGATCATCACTTGCGCGGTCGTCTGGGAGACACCGGTGATCGAACACAAAATGGTGACCGCAGCGTCAAAAGGGACGAGCATGCGAGTGATTTCGCTCGTCAAATCGGCGATGGCCCGGTCCAGGTGATCAATGTGGTCGATGACGTGGCGACAAACAATGGCGTGGTGTTCTGCGAAGTGGCCCGAGAGGGCCTCTTGCAGCTGGGGAATCTTGGTTCGCATCCGGCTCTTGGCCATCTGGGCCAAGAGAGCAGGATCGCGCTCCCCGTTGATCATCGCCTCGAGAATTTCTCTCGCCGATTTGGACCACACACCCGAGGCCACCGAGCTCAGCTTGATGCCGGCATCTTGCAACACCTTCTCCAGCCGCTGGATCTGCTGGGTCCGCATGTCGACCTGCGTCTTGCGATATCGGGTCAGCTCGCGAAGTTGGCGGGTTTCGGGGGGCGGGACGAAGGACGGTCGCACCATCCCGTGAGCAGCGACATCGGCCAGCCACTCGGCATCGTTGAGATCAGTCTTTCTCCCTGGGACGTTCTTTACGTGCTGTGCGTTGCAGAGCCACAGCTCGTCGAACAACCCTTCGAGGGAGTAGTAGACCGGCTTCCAATAGACGCCGGTCGCCTCCATGGCCACTGTCGTAACTCCAGCCTCGGTCAACCACGCGGCCAAGCTCCCGAGCCCAGCCGTGGTTGTGACG
>JBOGHY010000119.1:0-7141 GCA_050742375.1 Acidimicrobiales bacterium
GGATCGGGCAGCAGGTCGTCGGCGGCGAGGGAGGCAAGCGCCGGGATGATCTTGCGCGACGTGAGATCGCCCGAGGCTCCAAAGAGCACGAAGGCGAGGGGGTCGGGTCTCACCTGGCACTGCCGCCGTAAAGGACGGGCTCGCCCCTCTCGGAGAGCCCCCGGAGGGTCGCGATCGTGTCGTCGGTCGGGGCCCTGGTGTCGAAGCCGACAACCTCCTGGCCCTTCTCGACGAGGCGACAGGTCATGGTGGCGCCCAGCTCTCCGGGGGCGGACCTTCCGATGCGCATGTACGGGCTCCTTTGCTCAGGTGGTGCGGGGCCTTGCAGGAGAGATGCCCGGGCGGCGCCGGGCGGGCGTGGAGAGCTCCCCGCGTGCCGGGCGGCGCCTCAGGCGATCCGGGCGAGGTCGTGGGCGGTCATCTCTCGGAGCCGAGGCTGACGGCCTTGTCCCGGAGGCGGTCGAGGACCTCGGCGAAGGACTTCTCGAAGGCGGCGACTCCTTCGTCCTCGAGGGTCGCCGCCACATCGGCCAGGTCGACGCCGAGGTCGGCGAGGTCGGCGAGGCCGGCGGTTGCCCCGGAGAGGTCGCGTCCTATGGTGCGTTCGATTCGCCCGTGGTCGATGAACTTCTCGATCGTGTCTTCGGGCATCGTGTTCACGCAGTTGCGGCCGATGAGAGACTCTACGTAGAGCAGGTCGGCGTAGTGCGGGTTCTTCGTCGAGGTGGAGGCCCACAACGGACGCTGCACGCGGGCGCCGGCGGCGGCCAGGCTCTCCCAGCGCGGTCCCGAGAAGCGAGCCTCGAAGTGCGAGTACGCAAGGCGCGCCTGGGAGACGGCGATCGTGCCGAGCAGCCTGTGTGCCCGCTCGCCTCGTTCGGGCGAGGCAGCCGCGACGGCCTCGAGGCGACGGTCCACCTCGGTGTCGACGCGGCTCACGAAAAAGGAGGCGACCGAGGCCACCTTGGACGGGTCACCGCCGCCTTCCACGAAGGTCTCGAGGCCGGACAGATATGCCTCCATCACCTCCTCGTAGCGTTCGATGGAGAAGATGAGGGTGACGTTGATGCTGCGGCCCTCCGAGATCATCTGGCGTATCGCCGGGACCCCCTCGGCCGTGGCGGGGATCTTGACCAGGAGGTTGGGCCGCTGGATGCGGTCGTGGAGGGATCTGGCGGACTCGACGGTGCGCCCGGTCGAGCGGGCCAGGTCGGGCGCCACCTCGATCGACACGAAGCCGTCGGTGCCATCGCTTCTTTGGTGAAGAGGCGAGAAGACCTCGAGGGCTCCCACGACGTCGGCGACGACGAGATCCCAGTAGGCGGCTTCGGCGTCGTCGCCACGGGCCATGCACTGGCGGAACTGCTCGTCGTAGGCATCTCCGCCCTCGATGGCCTTCGCCATGATCGTCGGGTTCGACGTGAGGCCCCGTACGCCGTCGCCCACAAGCTCGGCGAGGCGCCCCCCGGTCAGGTACGGCCGCTTCAGGTTGTCGAGCCAGGGGCTCAGACCCTCGGCGTCGAAGAGCTCTCGCAGGCTGCTCACCGGTCCTCCTTCCACGAGCGAAGCAGCCTTCGTGCCCGCTCGGCGACGTTGTCGGCCGTGAAGCCGAACTTCTCCATGTTGATCGCCCCCGGCGCCGACTCGCCGAAGCGGTCGATCGAGACGCTGGCGTCGGAGTAGCGCTCCCAGCCGAAAGAGGCGGCCGCCTCGACGGCAAGGCGCGCCACTCCCGGTGGGAGCACGTCGTCGTGATAGCTCTCCTCCTGGGCCGCGAACAGGTCCCAGGAGGGGAAGGAGACGACGCTGGCCCCGACGCCCTCGCCGGAGAGGATCCCGGCGGCGGCCACGCAGTGCTGCACCTCACTTCCAGTGCCTATGAGGACGAGGTCGTGGGCGCCGGATTCTGGGGGGTCGACGAGCACGTAGGCGCCGCGGCGAAGGCCGGCGGAGGCGCGCTCGGCCGTTCCGGCGAGCACGGGCACCCCCTGGCGGCTGAGAACGAGCAGGGTGGGGCCGGTGCCGTCGACGGCAGCCTCGAAGGCGGCAGCGCACTCGTTGGCGTCCGCCGGGCGGATGACCGAAAGGCGGGGCATGGCTCGCAGGGAGGCGAGCTGCGCGATCGGCTGGTGCGTGGGGCCGTCCTCGCCGAGACCGATGGAGTCGTGGGTGAAGAAGTAGACGACATGGGCACCTGAGATCGCGGCGAGACGGATCGCCGGGCGGGCGTAGTCGCTGAACACGAAAAAGGTCCCACCGACGGGGAGCACGCCCCCGTGCAGGGCCATGCCGTTCATCGCCGACGCCATGGCGAACTCCCGTATCCCGAAGTGGATCTTGGCGCCGCCGGGAGCCTCGAGGGACTGGAACTGCCCGGAGTCGAGCGCGACGCCGGTGTTGCCCGTGAGATCGGCCGAGCCGACGACGAGCCCAGGTAGTCCGGGCGCCGCCGCCGAAAGAACCGAGTTGATCGCCTTTCGGGTGGCGATCGACTTGCCGACCTCGAAGCGAGGCAGTTCGGCCGCCCAGCCCGCTAGCCCTCCGGAGCCCATGGCCGCCTCGTAGCTGGCCCTGTCGTCCCCGGTGAGCTCGTCGAGGCGCGCCTGCCACGCCTCGCGCTCGGGCGCCTGCCGGCGCCCGGCGGCGCGGTAGTAGTCGAGCACGTCGGCTGGGACGTAGAACTCCTCCTTCGGAGGAAGCCCGAGGATCTCCTTGGTGAGCTGCACCTCCTCTTCGCCGAGGGGCGAGCCGTGGGCCTCTTTGGTGTCTGTGCGATGGGGCGACGGCCAGCCGATGTGGCTGCGCAGGATGAGAAGGCTCGGCCGGTCCGCCTCTGCCGCGGCCTCGGCGAGACCGGCCTCGAGGGCCCCGAGATCGTTGGCCACCTCGCCGAGACGCACCACGTGCCAGCCGTAGGCCTCGAAGCGCCGGCCGGCGTCGTCGCCCGTGGCGAGCTCGGTGGCTCCGTCGATCGTTATGTGGTTGTCGTCGAAGACGAAGATGAGGCGGCCGAGCCCGAGGTGGCCGGCGAGGGAGGCGGCCTCGTGGCTGACGCCTTCCATCAGGTCGCCGTCGCTGCAGATGCCGACTACGCGATGGTCGCAGATCGCCGGCCCGAAGCGGTGGCGGAGCAACCGCTCGGCGATGGCGAGGCCGACGCTCTGGGCCAAGCCCTGGCCGAGAGGCCCCGTCGTGACCTCGATCCCTCTCGTGCGGGTGACCTCGGGATGGCCGGGCGTGAGAGAGCCGAACTGGCGGAAGGCCCGCAGGTCGTCGAGCTCGAGGCCGTAACCGGTGAGGTAGAGCATGGCGTACTGGAGGATGCAGGCATGCCCGGCCGAGAGCACAAAGCGGTCCCGGTCCGGCCATCCGGGCTCGCCGGCGTCGTAGCGAAGCGCCCGGGTGAACAGCACGTGGGCGAGGGGTGCGAGCGCCATCGCGGTGCCCGGATGGCCCGAGTCGGCGCGTTGCGGCGCGTCCATGGCAAGGCCTCGGATGACGTTGATACAGCGCTGTTCCAGCTTTTCGTCGTACACGGGGGACACGTCGGCCAGCCTAGGGCACCGTCGGACGAACCGACCGCCCCGGGAGCTCAGCCCGCCGACGCCTTGATCCTCGGCTCCCGCTCGACAAGGTGCAGGTCGTTGAGGCGGATCCTGGCCTGACCCGTCCTTACGAGGAGCGAGATGAACCACCAGCCCGGGTCGATCTCGCGGGAGGCGTGCGCCAGCTTGGCATTGGCCGGGGCAGCGTGGTGGTTGTTGTGCAGGCCCTCTCCCAAGACGAGAAAGGCGAGCCACTGGTTGTTCGTCGCCTGGTTGTCGTAGACCCGCTTGCCGAAGGCGTGGCCGACGGCGTTCACGGCCGCGTTCAAAAGCAGGTAGAGCGCCGCGTGGAAGGCAGCCGCGAGGAGCACTACCTCCCAGCCGAAGATGAGCCAGCCGATGGCATAGGAGAAGGCGAGCCCGAGGATGGCGTGATCGAAAAGGACACGGTCCCACCTGTCGGCTGGGACGTCGCGGGCGTAGCGCTTCACGACGTCGCCGTCGCGCACGCAGCGCCGGTAGAGCGCCGCGTTGTTCAGCTGCACCGTCCAGAATCCCTCGAGGACCGGCGAGTGCGGGTCGCCGACGATGTCGGTGAAAGCGTGATGCTTTCGGTGGACCGCCACCCACTGGCGCGGTCGCATGCCGGTGAGCATCCAGACGATGACCCGGAAGACCGCCTTCACCGGCCCCGAGAGCGTGAGCGCCCGGTGTGCGAGCGCTCGGTGCATGAAGACGGTCGTGGCAAGGAGGGCCACCTGGCAGAGGATGAAGGCGATGATGAATGCTTCGAGCACCTTTGGCACGCGGGACAAGCTAGCAGCCCCTACCGTCCGGTCGGTAGGGATAGGGCTACTCTTGTTACGTGCCGCTTCCCGCCGGGCTCGGTGAACCGGAGCCCCGCGGGCACGAACCCCGGGAGCCCCGCAGCTCTACGCGAGAGGCGATCCTCGCGGCGGCACTTAGCTGCTTCGCCGACCACGGCTTTGAAGGCACCTCGCTCAACGACATCGCCGGGGCGGTCGGGATCCGCCGGCCGAGCATCCTCCACCACTTCAGTTCCAAAGAGGCGCTCTACCGGGAGGTGATCGAGGCGTCCTTCGCCGACTGGATGGCTCGCGTGGCCGAGGCGATCGACCTGCCCCGTGACGGCTGGGAGCAGGTCGACCGCGTGATCACGATCGGATTCCGCTTCTTTGCCGAGAGCCCCGAGTTCATCCGCCTCGTCCGCCGCGAGGCGCTCGAGGGGGGCGGCCGGCTAGCACACGACTTCGGCGTGGCCGTCCGGCCGATGCTCGAGCGGGCGGTTGCCTTCTTCGAGCGCCAGATCGCCCTCGGGCGCTTTCGCCCGCACGACCCCGAGCAACTCGTGCTGACCGGCTACGGCGCCATTTCCACCTACTTCTCCGACGTGCCCTTTCTCGAGTCGCTCCTCGGGCGCGACCCGCTCGCCCTGGAGCAGCTCGAGCGGCGCCTCCAGCACCTGCGGCAGTTCTTCCGGGCGGCCCTCGAGCCGTGAGGCCCGAGGACGCAGTGCAGGTACCGCCCAACTGCGACCTCACGTTGGGCCTCACCTGCCTCGACAAGTCGGTCCCGGGCCGGACCACCTGGCAGATGCATGTAGACGAGCGGTTCTCTAACCCGGCGGGCCTGCTACAGGGCGGCTTCCTGGCGGCGCTGTGCGACTCGGCCATGGGCGCCTCGGCGGTGACCTTCGCGCTCCAGAGCGGGAGTGAGAGAGTCTCCTGCGCCAACGCCGAGATGAAGGTGAGCTTCTTTTGCCCCGTCGTCGTGGGGGCGGACCTCACCTGCGCCGCCGAGGTCGTCTCGGGAGGCAAGCGGCTCGCCTTTTGCGAGGCAGAGGTGCACGACGGCGCCGCCCGCCTCGTGGCCAGGGCGAGCTCGACCTACGTAGTCTCCAAAAGAGAGCGAAGGCCCCTCGCAGCCGGCTGCTAGCTTGCAGGAATGGCCGACTCGGGTGATCCGACAGCCCAGGTGAACGAGCTCGTCGGGCTCGTCAAGACGTACCTCCTGCAAGAGACCGTCGGCCCGCTCAAGAAGCTCGCTTTCACCGTCGCCTTCGGCTCCGCGGCGGCGGTCCTCATCGGCATCGGTGCCATCTTCTTCCTCGTGGCCCTGCTGCGGGTGCTCCAGACCGAGACAGGGACCATCTTCGCGGGGGAGTGGTCCTGGGCCCCCTACGGGCTCACGATCATCGCCGGGGTCATCGCCTTGTCTTTGTCGGCGGTGCTCCTGTTGAGCGGGCGGGGGCGGCGATCGCGATGAGCGAGAAGGTGTCTCTCTCCGACATCGAGTCGAAGCTCCGAGATCTCGGCGGTTCCGCCCAGGATGCGGCAAAGGGTGCCGCCGTGCCGGCACTCGGCGCCGGCGCCGCGGGGGCGGCGCTGTTGGCGGCGGCCGTCTACCTGCTCGGCCGGCGCCGTGGGCGCAAGGAGGCGCCGGTCCTCGAGATCCGGCGCATCTGAGCGCGCCCGGCTCGCAACGGAGGTCGCTTTGCTCGGGCGCGTGCTCTCTTTTTTCATACGCCGGGGGCTGCGCCAGGGCCTGATCGGGGGGAGCAGCGCCTGGCTCGCCGTCGGCGCGCTCGCCTGGCTGGTCCGCCTGCTGAAGCGGCGACCGGCCGAGGCGGTAGTCACCGAGAAGCTCGCCCTCGGTGAAAGCATCCTCGTCAGCCATGTCCCCCCGCCGCCTCGCGGCCGCGCCGCCCGGGAGCTGAGCGCCGCCGAGCGTGCGAGGGCCCGCGACGAGCGGGGCGGCATCGCCGCCGAGCGCAAGTCGGCAAGACGGCGCCGCGCGACCGGGCGGGCGAGCCGCGCGAAAGCACTGGCGTCGCTCGGGCGCCGTAGCGCTAAGACGCCCGACGACGATGGGAGGCGGGACCGAAGGAGGTGAGCTGCCGCCCGCCCGGCGAGTACCGGCGCTTCGTCGAGGGCGAGCGCGCCCTCCTCGTCGACGCGAAGGGCCGGCGATACCTGATGCGCCTTCGTTCGGGGCGGACCTTCCAGTCCCATGCGGGCGTCGTCGAGCACGACGAGGTGATCGGGGCCTTTGAGGGCTCAAGGGTCGGAGCGCGAAGCGCCCGCGGGGGCCCGGCCTCGGAGCCGAAGTACCTCGCCGTCCGCCCGACGCTCGCCGACGTCGTGCTCAACATGCCGCGCGGAGCCCAGGTCATCTACCCGAAGGACCTCGCAGCCATCCTGATGGCGGCCGACATCTTCCCCGGCGCCCGCGTACTGGAGGCCGGTGTTGGATCGGGGGCGCTTTCTATGACTTTGTTGAGAGCCGGAGCGGCCGTCATCGGTTATGAGATCCGGCCCGACTTCGCCGAGCGGGCACGCGCCAACGTCGCCGAGTTCCTCGGCTCGACCGACGGCTTTGACGTCGAAGAACGCGACGTCTACGAGGGGATCGAGGGTGCCGGCTTCGACCGGGTCGTCCTCGACCTGCCCGAGCCGTGGCGGGTCGTCCGCCACGCCGAGAGCGCCCTGTCACCGGGAGGCATCTTTCTCAGCTACCTGCCGACCATCAACCAGACCGACGAGCTCCGCCGCGAGCTCGCCCGGAGCCGCTTCGGC
>JBOGHY010000120.1:0-9834 GCA_050742375.1 Acidimicrobiales bacterium
GAGTACACCCACCCGTTCGGGATGTTCACCAGGGGAGGGATGAGCGATAACGTGTTCGCCGGCGACTGCAGGCCAATGACAGGACGCACGGTCAAGAACGAGAGGGGCTCGTGGAGAGGCGTAGCGAGATTTGGGCGAACCCAGCTCGTGACCGCGAGGCGGGCCACCACGAACCCCACGAGCGTCGCGCCCATCGCCGCGACCGTCCGGCGCAGCAGCACGCCTGCCGTCACCCCGAGCGCGAAGGCGAACGCCGCGTAGCCGATCGGTACGACGCCGTGGAAGCCGAAGTTTACCGGCTCGAAGCGGTTCTTGTTCGCCGCATTGAGCGGGCTCATCCACCAGTCGACCATCCAGGTGAGCAGCCCGTTGATCGTCATGGCGGCGAGGCCGACCAGCCCGAGCTTCACCGTGAGCCACCGCCTCTTGGTGACGCTCTGGGTCCAGGCGAGGCGGAACGTGCCAGTTTCGAGTTCGCGGGCGACGAGAGGCGCGCCGAAGAAGAGCCCGGTGATCGCGGGCGCGACCGTGACGATGAATGGCAGGAACGCCTGCAGCGGCATGTCGACGTGAAGCACCGGGTTTGGCGCCGTACTGCACTCTCCCACGGCCTTGCAGGCGCGCTGGAATGCGTCGTTCACCTGCGCGAGGTGTGGGCCAGTAATGACGAGGATGATGGCGAGCACAGCGAGCAAGCCGAAGCCGACGATCGCCTCGGTGCGAAACTGGCGCAGCGTCAGGCGGATCACGGGCGAACCTCCAACTTGGGCTGGCGGGCCCCTTGGACGGCGCGGGCCATGTAGGCAAGAACGAGGTCTTCGAGGTTGAGCTGCCCGACCGACCAGGAGGGATCGAGGATCTTTTCGTCGGTTCGCACGACGAGCGTGCTCTGCCGGTCGGTGTGGCTTTCGCCGATGACCTGCTGATCGCTTGGCAGCGCGTTGCGGTTGTGTCGTGGGCCGGTCAGCAGGTGATGGCTGGCGAGCAGCTCGTCGATGTCGCCCGCCAGCTGGACCCGCGAGTCGACAAGCACAATCAGGTAGTCACAGACCCGTTCGAGGTCGGCGACGAGGTGGGATGACAAGATGACGCCCGTGCCGTGCTCTGCGACGACCTCCATGAGGCCCTGGAGGAACTCACGCCGGGCGAGGGGATCGAGGCTAGCGACGGGTTCGTCCAGTAGGAGCAGCTCCGGGCGCTTCGCCACCGCCAGGGTGAGCGCGAGCTGCGCTTGCTGCCCGCCCGAAAGCCTGCCCGCCTTCTCATGAGGGTCGAGCCCGAGCCGTTCGATCCGTGCCTCGGCCAGCTCCTCGTCCCAGCTCGGGTTCATCCGGTCCCCGAGGCGCAGGTGATCGCGGATCGAGAGTCCCGCGTAGGTCGGGGTGTCCTGGGCGACATAGCCAACACGGGCCATTTGGCTCGTGCTCGTGCCGGGCCGCTCACCGAGGACAGCCATCGATCCAGTGTCTGGACGAAGGAGCCCGACCGAGAGCTGGAGAAGCGTGCTCTTGCCCGCGCCGTTCGGCCCGACGAGCCCGACCACCTTGCCGGCAGGAATCGAGAGCGTGCAGTCGGAGAGCGCCCACTTGCGGCCATAGCGCTTACCGAGGCCGCTCGCCTCCAAGACGGCGGTCACGCTACGCCTTCTTCGGAGGTGGACCAAAGGAGGTCGCGAAAGAGCGCCTCGATGCTCTCCTCGTCGAGCCCGGTGCGCCGCGCCTTCGACAGCCAGCGCTTCAGGTCCTGGCGGAGCGGTCCATGCGCCGCCAGCGAGTCGTCGGTGAGCGTCTTGATGACGAAGGTGCCAACGCCGGGTCGAGCGGCCACCAAGCCGAGGTGCTCCAGCTCCTTGTAGGCCTTGAGCACCGTGTTCGGGTTGATGGCGAGTGCAGCCACCACCTCCTTCACCGTCGGGAGCTGTTCGTCGACGTCGAGGAGTCCGAGCCGAAGCGCGTGGCGGACCTGCTGGACAACTTGCTGGTAGGGGGCGACTCCCGAACGCGTATCGAGGTGGAACTCGATCATCCTCGGCTCCATTCATCTAGGTGACTAGGTATCTTAGGGACGCGATCTCCATAGGTCAAGGTGCGGTCGGCAGCCCGTCGCGGTCGGGAGGAGCAGTGGTCACCTTGAGCGTCGTCCCGTCGTCGGACATGACGTGGACGTCCAGGCGGTGTCGAGATAGATCAAGTCCAGCGTGCAACATGGTGGTGTGGCCTCCCTTGGTCATGGGGTTTCGGTGACAACAACGCTGTCACCGGGGGAGGCCCCTCTTCATGCCATTCGAATACGGCGATGTGGGGGGGGGCCCTCGTCGGGCGGCGGATGTGGACGCCCATCGCACTGCGATGCTTTTCCGCCCACTATCTCTCCGGCCAAGCTCTAGCCCGACCGATCGGCCCGAGGACACCTCGCCGGCGAGCCTGGAGCCTCTCCAAGCTCGCAACGGAGAGAGCGACCGATCGGCCCGAGGACCCCTCGACGGCGAGCCTGACCGATCGGCCCAAGGACCCCTCGACGGCGAACCTCTCCGGCCAAGCTCGCCACGAGCCCGATCGACGGCCCGAGGACTTGTCCGGCCCAAGCTCGCCACGAGCCCGACCGAACGGCCCGAGGACACCTCGACGGCGAACCTGGAGCCTCTCCGGCCAAGCTCTCCGTGAGCCGGCCAAGCTCGCCGTGAGCCCGACCGATAGACCTGAGGACACCTCACGGCGAACCCTGGAGCCTCTCCAAGCTCGCAAACGGATCGGCCCGAGGACACCTCACGGCGAGCCTGGAGCCTCTCCAAGCTCGCAACGGAGAGCGACCGATCGGCCCGAGGACATGGTCGAGGAGCACCTCGCCGGCGAACCTGGAGCCTCCCGCCCAGCACTCTCCACGACCAGTACCGATCGGCCTCCGGAGGCCTCGACGGCGAACCTGGCCTCGAAGTGTCAACGCCGCCGTTATTCCCTAGCTGAACGTTCACGGTATTCCCTACCGGGCTCCGCTCATGTTCTACTCGGTGTCACCTCCTCTTGCCGCTGGGACCCGCTCGATCAGGTCGCCGATCTGATTGGCGAGATGGTCGGCTGACGGGCGACCGAGGCCATCGGCGACGACGACTGTCCTTGTCCCGTTGCGGAGCTGGACGAACCAGACGCGGCCAACCGGGCGGGCGCCGTCCTCGGTCGGCTCGTGCTCCACCTCGACCTGCAGTTGCCTGGCTGTCCGGTGCTTGTAGTGCGACGGCCTGCATTCCGGCGAGCAGTAGACAGCGCGCCGGCCCCTCGGGCTCTTCCGGGTCACCTCGTTCGGGCACCCAGGTGCGGCGCAGGTCACTTCGCCTCCTTGGCGCCGGGGCGCTTGTGCGGCCTGTAGCTGCGACCCTGCATCTCGACGTGGTGAGCCGAGTTGACCAGGCGATCAAGAACCGACTCAGCCACGACCGGGTTCGGGAAGAGCGAATACCAGTCCTTGGCCGCTCGGTTGGCGGTCAGAATCACGCTGCGGCCGGCTCTTTCGGTAACGAGCTCGTACAGGTCGTCGGACTGGGCCGGGGTCAGCTCTCTCATCCCGAAGTCATCGAGGATCAGTATCGCCGGCCTCGCCCAGGCCTTGAGGCGCGTCTCCCAGGTCCTGTCGGCGTGCCCGCCGGCGAGGTCGGACAAGAGCCTCGAGGTCTTGGTGAACACGACGTTGTAGCCCCGCCGGCAGGCCTGGTGGCCGAGGCACTGGGCGATCATCGTCTTTCCCACCCCGACCGGCCCGTGCAGGATGACCGACTCGCCGGCCTCGACGAACCTGAGCGTGGCGAGATCGCGGATCTGGGCGGCCGGCACTTTTGTGTTGAAGGTGAAGTCGTAGTCCTCTATCGCACAGGCCTGCTCGAACCTTGCCTGTCGCACCCGGCGCTCGATCCCGGCGGCGTCACGCCGTGAGATCTCGTCCTCACACAGCGACTGCAGGAACTCGACATGGCCGAGGTCGCCGGCGTGGGCCTGGGCGAGGCGGGCCTCCAAAGTGTCGAGCATGCCAGACAGGCCGAGCGACTTGGGCGTGGCCTCGAGTTGGTGGGTTCTTGTCATGCCGTCACTTCTCTCTGTTCTAGGTGGCTGAAGAGGCTCTGCTGGCCGTGCAGGTGGGCAGGCGCCTCGGGTACTTGCTTGGTATTGGCTGGCTCGCTCTCGCCCTCGGTGCCGGCGACGAGGATGCCCTTGATCGTCCGGTAGCCCGGGTCGCCGACCTCGATCGCCCTCCCGCAGGCGGCCAGGAGCCGCTCTGGGCCGTAGCTGTCAGCCAGGCGATGACGCCCTGGGCAGCGCGCAGGTTGTAGAGCGCCCCGTCGGCCAGGAGACCGGCGACCACCTCGGACACGGCCCCGCCCAGCTCGCCGGCCCGGTGGCGGCACCAGGCCGGGTTCTTCATGAAGAACGCCACCTTCTCGGCCGGGTAGTCGGCGTAGTCGGTCTGGCGCCCACGTTCGATCCTCGCCCAGGTCTTGACGACCTTGCCGTTCTCGAAGAACTCGACAGTCCGGTAGCCCTGCCTGGCGTCGAGGTTCTTGCCGATGTGCTGCCAGGGCACCGAGTAGAGAGCCCGCCCGACTTTGGCGTAGCAGTCGACCCCGACCTTGGGCGTGGACCAGCTGGCGAGCTCGAATGCCATCAAGGGCAGGGGTGCCAACACCGGCAGCTCCTCGTCGGTGAACACCGTGATCGGGCTGGCACCATCGAGCGAACGGTGGCTGCGGGTGCCGGCGATGTCGCTGCACCAGGTGAGGGCAGCCGTGGCCATCTCGGCCTCGGTGGCGAAGTGGCGCCCGGCGTAGAAGCTGTCCCGTACATACGGCATCTGCCGTTCGACGCGAGGCTTATCTTTGGGTTTCAGCCTCCGGGCCGGGTCTATGAGGCACCGGTAATGACTGGCGAGCTCGCCGTAGGAGCGGTTGAGCAGCGGGTCGTAGATGTCCGGCTTGAGCACCCCGGTCTTGAGGTTGTCGATGATGAGGCGAGCCGGGACGGACCCGAAATAGGCGAAGGCGGCGACGTGGGTGGCCGTCCACGAGGCCTGGTCCATGGAGAGGACCGGCCGCACGAACATATGGCGTGAGTAGGCCAACACCATGACGAAGGCCCACACGTTGCGCAGCTTCTGGCGGACCGGGTCGAAGAACTTGCCGAGGTACCCGTAGTCGATCTGGGCCTCGTCGCCGGCCTTGACGTCGGGCCGGGCCACGGTCACCCTGGCGCGCAGGCCGGCGTCGGGGAACTCGGCCCAGCAGTAGCGCCGGAAGCTCGTTATCCCGACACTGAGGCGGCCCTCGTCGCGCAGGCGCTGGTGGACCGTCGTGACGGTGTTCGTCTTCAGCATCTCTTCGATGCGCGGCCGGTACGGCTCGATGACGCCGTAGGTGAGGCTGCGCTCCCTGGCGTCGACCAGCTCAGGGCACCACGCCCGCACGAGGTCCGACCACTCCTCTCGCGACAGCTCCTGGGCACCTGGTTGAAGTCCGGCGTCCTCGGCCAGCTTGACGTACTTGCGGATGGTCTTGGGGTCGATCCCGAGGCTCTCGGCGATCACCGCCTTGGCCCGACCGGCATTCCAATGTTGGTAGATCTCGACTACGTCCAGCACTTCGAAACCTCTCCTTGCCACGTCAGCTCTCCCATCTGTCGATGGGGACCGCCTAGCTCGACAAGGAGCCCGGAGGGTGGATGCTCACCCCGGCAGGTAGGGAATTACCTGAACGCCGGGGTAGGGAATTACTTGAACGCCGTGGCGTCCAGCTAGGGAATTACTTGAACGCTGACACGAAGCGTCCGCTCACGGACACGCCACTCTCACGAGAGCTGCGAGCGCCCCCCAGTGCATCGGATGGGGCACCCGTCGGGATCGGGACCGGGATCTCCGCCCTACCGTTCCGCAAGGCCCGGTGGCACGTGCTCGGAGTCGAGCCAGACGAGCGGATGGCCGGATACGCCCAGCGGGCCGGCCTCGAAGTCGAGATAGCCACGTTCGAAGACTGGGACCCGGAGGGGCGGACCTTCGACCTTGTGATCGCCGGCCAGACCTGGCACTGGGTCGATCCCGTCCTCGGCGCGTCGAGGGCCGCCGAGGTGCTCCGCCCCGGTGGCCGAATCGCCTTGTTCTGGAACGTCATGACGTTCCCGGCGGACATCGGCGAGAGGTTCTCTGCCGTCTACCGGCAGGTCTTCCCCGAGTTCCCGTTCTTCCAGAACGGCACGCCCGGTGGCATCGACTCGTACGCTCCCCTGCTGGACAAGGCCAAAGACGGGCTTCGTCGGACCCGGAGCTTCGACGAACCGGAGCCCTGGCAGTTCGACTGGGAACGGCCCTACACCCGAGAGGAGTGGTTAGAGCAGGTGCCGACCTTCGGAGGCCACAGCCAGATCCGGCCGGAGAAGCTCACCGAACTGCTCGCAGGGATCGGAGAGATGATCGACTCCGCTGGCGGCAGCTTCATCATGGGCTACACCGCGGTTGTAGTGACTGCGAGAACGTCATCCGCTGAGGAGGCGAGCTGACCGAATCCTAAGGGAGCCGGATTCGGCGGAGTCATCGGCAATCAACATTTCAGAAACTGGTTGGGTCGATTTCGCTCGTGGTCCCTGCTTCGAACAATACGAATCGCGTATCGATCATCGCCGGCCCAGTCGTGAACCTGGTCAGCAGTATGTCGCCGGCGGGGGAATGATCGAGCTCAGCGCGCAGGTGCCGCAGCACGAGTTCCCCCCGCCGCGAGAGCAGGGAACCTGGATCGTCGTAGTCTCGGTGCCATTCCACCCAGTCGCGCTGCTCCACCGCGCCAGCCTACGGCCACCGATTTAGCGCGTAACTTCAGCCGTAACGAAGCCCGAAAACCCAGCTTCGCGCCTTGCGAAAGCACCCGGAGCCGAAACGTGGCCCCACCCGGGTTACAACGGCTCTTCGCGTTGAACTTGACGGCCACCCAGTGTGTGGCATCACCGAGCGGGGTCGGCCCCTCACTGAAACTGGGGGGCAGCAGTTCCGCCGCCGCGGCATCACCCGACGGCGGGTGATCGGCTGTGCCCTCGACGAAGGGTGATGCCGCTCTACCGGTCGGCTCGCACCCACTTAGTTCCCCGGCCGACGCCGCTGGGATGAACGAGCCCGTCGTTTTTTAGCTCCCGCAGCACGAGTCGAACGGTCTGATCGCTCACACCGGGCACGGCTCGCCTCACGTCAGCCATCTCGAAGGATGCTCCGGCGTGGTTGAGCACGTAGTTCCGCACCCGATCCTGTTTGGTGATCCCCGAACGGTGATCGCCAGCCCGCGCCGCGAAGGTCTCGTACGCATCGGCGATCACCTCGACGAAGAATCTGAGCCAGGGCCACGGGTCGTGCGTCCCGTCCTGCCAGCCGGCAGTCGACGCCGAGAGGGCCTCGTAGTAGGCATCGCGGCGCTCATAGATGAGACCCTCGAGGGAGACGTATCGCCCGACGCCGTAGTCGACCTCGGAGAGCAGACGGGTGCTGAGCAGGCGAGAGAGCCGCCCGTTGCCGTCAGCAAAGGGGTGGATCGTGAGGAAATCGAGCGCGAACAGTCCCACGAGAAGTGCGCGGTGGTGGTCCCCAGCCCCTTGTTCAGCTCGATACCGATCGATGAGCTCGGACATGAAGAAGGGCGTGTCCTGGTGCGAGGTTGGGACGAACCGAACACTCGACGTCCCATCAGCGTGTCGGTCCACAACGAGGTTGTCGACGGTCTTGAACTGCCCCCCTCCACCACCCGTCCGACCAAAGAGGAGTCGGTGGAGATGGAGGACGAGTCCTACGGAGAGGTCGCCAGGATCGTTCTGGAACAGGTAGTCCAGGGCATCACGGTACCCAGCCAGCTCCTTCTCGTTGCGAACGCGGAGCCGTTGGTCGCCACCTCGGACGATCCGTTCGGCTCGTGCCTGTTCGACCACGATCCCCTCGATAGCCGAAGAGGCGATCACCGATTCGACCCTTGCCGCGTCGGCCAGCTCTTTCAGCAGTCCAGGGAGCTGATCGACATAAAGTGCCTCTGAGCCCCGTCCAGCATCGACGACGCTCAGGCGCGTCACGACACCCGCTGGCACCGTGCCGATCAGGGTGTCAACGTCTGCGAAGCTCCGCACCTGCCAACCTTCCACTAAACATGCTAATCCGGACTCGGATTAGCAGTTTATGCGCGCCGCGGCATCGCTGACGGTGACTGTCGCCGTTCGGCCTGCCCAGCCCAAAGGCAAGGGGCTGCTCAAGTCCCTGGGCGTCCGTACGGTGTCCTGCCCACACAGTACGGTGCCCACCGTGGCGCAGTATCTAGCCCAGCTCATCGACGAGATCACCGTCGACGCCTACAACACCGACGAGCAGATGTCGGGATTCCTCCAGGTATTCCAGGACGAGGTAGCCGTCCCGGTTGCTGCGACCGTGCTCGGGGTGGCGGTAGAGGTCACCGGCTTCGACGTGGAAGGCGACGAGCGACGAGCCCTGATCGCCCACTGCCGGCACCAGGAGATCACCGATGTCGTCTCCCTCGCCGACCTCCACTTCGAGTCGAACTTAATCGCCGGATGGCTCCGCGCCGCCTACCGGACCTGGCTCTGCCTGCCACCGTTCCCGGCCCACCGACCGGTGGACTGGGAGTGGCCCGAGCCGTGAGCAGGCCTCGCCGTCCGCGCACCCCCGCCCTCGACCGGCTCAATAGCGACGAACGCGGCCATTTACTCAGAGAGCTCCTCTCAGCCCACCCCGAACTGGTCGACGAGGTCGAACACCTCGCTCTCGACCAGCTGGCCACCGTCGCCGTGGACGAGGTCGCCGAGTCCCTCGAATTGGCGCTGCGTGGGGCCGACGCGGATCAACTCGCCCACCGGGCCGGACGGGTTCGCGGTCGAGGGTATGTGGAAGTGAACGAGGCCGCCGGCGAGATTCTCGGAGAGCTGCTCCAAGCTGAGCTCGACGACCTTTCCCGGCGAGCAGCGCTGGGCCTCCACGACGAGGCGCGCCAGCTCGCGCTCGGGCTGCTCCGTGGTCTCGCCAACTGCCGCGAGGATGTCGAAGACGGTACCGTGCTCGCCTACGCTGGCCCGGACGTGACCGACGACCTCGCTTGGTCCGTTCGCGACGCGCTCAGTAAGGCCGGTCTGGACCTGCCAGACGAAGTCCTCGAAGACCTATCGCCCAATTCGGATCCCTGACTCCAGGCGCAGACGCCCTCGGCCACGGCCGGTTCGTATCGCGTGAACCACGATCTACGCTCTTGCTGGTCAAGGAATCGAGTGGTCTCTAGTTCCAACAATACGAACCGCACATCGATCACCGCCGGCCCGGTCAGCGACCTCGGTTGAGGCCGAAAGGCGTGCCCAGGTCGGACGTTTCATAACTATCGAGTCGTCGCTTCACCGTTCTGCCCCGCCACCAAGTACAGGCGTTTTCCGCGCCTTCTTGCGTACGCACAGGCCGCTGACCAGCATGTTTTGGTCGGCGGCTTCTGTGTTTAGGGGGACAGTTCGTGGGGACCTACTCAGCCGGTGCGTATGCAGCGTATGCAGCGTATGCAGGGTGGCGCGGAGGCGAGCGGCCCGCACGCTGCGGTTTCGCGACCGAGGTGAGGGCCGGGCGCAGCGTAACGTAGGCATGCACAGGGCATGCCTACGCAGTTACCCTACTCAAAGTGATTCGACGGTTGGGCACCGCGATCTCGACTTCGGCGGATGACGAGGGGCAGGTTGAGGGGAACGGTGGCGACGTCGATAGCAGTACGGGCGTGGTTTCCCGTGACGGTTCCGTAGAGGTCGACGATGAACTCCGAGAACGGGTTCATCGCCGGTGATAGTG
>JBOGHY010000121.1:0-12067 GCA_050742375.1 Acidimicrobiales bacterium
CCCCGGAGGCAAACGAGGCCAGCACCGGGAACGGGCTGGCCTCGTCCCGGGGCCACACGGTGTCCACACTGCACATCTCCTCATCCTCCAGTGCCAGCCACAGGGCCAGACCGCCGACGCACTCGCGCCGCTTCACCTCGAGCTCGAGCTCGCACCGCCCGGCTGGACTGGCGAGGACGTGCTCGATCGCCGAGGCGTCAACCGCCCCGGGGAAGGTGAGCGTGACGGGTCCCACGTGCGTCACGGTTTCGGACCCACGAAAGCCCCCTCTGAGGCGCATGAACCCGCAGTTGCGTACCGAGGCGCTGTGCATAAAGCCGCCGGCCTCGTCAAAGGCGACGCAGCGCTGCACGCCCCTCAGCGACAGCGGGAGCAGCAGCCGACCGCCGGGGCGGAGCTGGTCCCACCAGGCCGGGGTGACATCAGAGGCGCCGACGGTCAAGACGATGCGCTCGTAGGGCGCCCCCGGGCCGTGGCCGAGCCCTCCGTCACCGTGGACCACCTCGACGTTGGTGGCGCCGACGGCGGCGAGATGCCGGCGCGCTCCCTCGACGATGTCTTCGTCGATGTCGACGGTGACGACGTTGCCGTCTCGCTCAACGAGATGGCCGAGCAGGGCGGCGTTGTAGCCGGTGCCGGCACCGATCTCGAGTACGTGCTCACCAGGGCGTACGTCAAGCTGTTCGAGCATCTGGGCGACGACGGAGGGTTGCGAGGCCGAGCTGACGGCGCGACCGTCGAGCATCTTCGTCGCGATCGCCTCGTCCCGGTAGACCTCCTCGATCGTCGCCATCGGAACGAAGACGTGACGGGGCATCGCTCGCATCGCAGCCTCGACGGCGGGCGTCTTGATCGTGCCCGTCGCCACGAGATCATCCACGAGGCCGTCGAGGAGTGACTGTGCACTCACGAGGCCCATGATGGCCGCACCGGCCGATCGTCACCCGCGGGCGGAAGGATCTCAGGTTGCGACGACGTAGAGCTGGCGGGAGATCGCCGGCCCGAGTGCGACCGAAGAGCCGTCGCGGTCGAGCTCGAGGATGAGGGTGCCGTCGGGCGCCCTCGTCCTTACGGTGGCGCCGGTCCCGGGCAAAAGGCCGTGGTCGCTCAGGTATTCGAGGGCTCCGAGGTCGATCTCGACCTGCTCGGTGATGCGCGCCAGGGTGACGCGGGCGCCCTGCTCGGCGTCGGCGAGCGGCTGCTGGACGTCGGTCACAGGGGGTGCGCCGGGGATGGGGTTGCCGTGCGGGCAGGTCGACGGGTTCCCGAGGAGATCGACGAAACGCGCTTCGACGTCGTCTGAGATCACGTGCTCCCAGCGACCTGCCTCGAGGTGAGCCTTGTGCCATTCGAGCCCGACGATCTCGACGAGGAACCGTTCCGCGAGCCTGTGCTTGCGCACGACGCTCTCGGCGCGGCGCCGCCCGGCTGGCGTCAGCTTCACCACGCCGCGGCCCGCGCGCTCGAGGTAGCCCTCCGACTCGAGGCGGTGCACCATCTCCGAGACGGACTGCGCACTGTGTCCGAGACGCTCCGAGAGACGCGCCTGGATGACCGAGACGCCTTCCTCCTCGAGGGCGTGGATCGACTCCAGGTACTCCTCCAGGGGAGGATGGAATCCGTCTCCGGGCACGAGGTTGATGCTACCGCTCGCCTGCGGGCGGGGCCGGGGCGCCGCGGCGGGCGCGCCATTACGCCGCCGGGCCCGCTCATCTTGGGCGGGCCGGGCCGCGCAGCCGAGCCGTAGCATGCCCCGCAGTGCCGCCCTACCTCCTCCTCGACGGCTACTCGCTTGCCTTCCGCGCCTGGTTCGCCCTGCAGGAGGCCGACCTCGTGACGGCGTCGGGCCAGCAGACCCAGGCGGTCTACGGCTTCGCCGGCATGCTCGCCCGCCTGCTCGAGGACCACTCGCCTGCGGGCATGGCGGTCGCCTTCGACACCGCCGGCCCGACTTTCCGCGACGCCATGGACGAGGCCTACAAGGCGGGCCGCTCCGAGACTCCCGAGCCGCTGCGGGAGCAGTTCGGCCTCATCCGCCAGATGATCGAGACCATCGGCGTACCCGTGGTCGAGCTCGCGGGCTACGAAGCCGACGATGTGATCGCCACCCTCGCCACTCGCCTCGAGGTCGCCGGCGAGGACGTCGTCGTCGTGTCGGGCGATCGTGACACGTACCAGCTCGTACGCGACCCACACGTGAAGGTCCTCTACAACCGCCGCGGCGTGACCGATTACGTGCTGTACGACGAGGCGGGGATCGTCGAGCGCACCGGCGTCCGGCCCGAGCTCTACCCCATGCTGGCGGCGCTTCGTGGCGACCCCTCCGACAACCTGCCGGGTGTGCCCGGCGTCGGGGAGAAGACCGCCGCCAAGCTCACCAACACGTACCTGGACCTCGACGAGCTCTTTGCACACGTCGGCGACCAGCCGCCGAAGCTCGCCGCCGCGCTCGCCGAGAACGAGCCACGGGTCAGGCAGAACTTCGCCCTCATCCCTCTCGTCCGCGACGTCCCGGTGGACTGCGACCTCGCGCTCCTGCGCTTCGGGCGCTCGGACCGGGCAGCCATGGCGAGCCTCTTCGGGTTACTCGAGATCCGCGTCCCGAAGGAGCGCATCGAGCGGACGCTCGACCGGCTCGAGGTCGCCGGCGGCACCGAGGCGGCAGGCGGGAGTCCGCCCGATATCGGCGAGACGATCGATCTGCGCCGGGTGGACCTGGGCGAGCCGGAGCAGGCGGCCAGGTGGCTCGAGGCCCTCGACGCCACTGCCTCGAGCATTGCCGTCGAGTCGGCCTGGCAGGGCGCGCCCGGTCGCTCGGAGCTCGAGGGGCTCGGCTTCGCCAGACTCGAGCCTGTCGCCGGCGGCGAAGCTCTCGCCGGTGCCGACCCGGCCGGAGGCGCCGAGCTCGCCGAGATCGAGGTGGGGTTCCTCCCGGGCCGCCTCATCGGCGACGAGGCCCTGCGTGCGGTTCTCGCTTCGATCTTTGCGCCAGTCGCCGACCGGCGAAGCGGTCCCCCGGGCCGCGTCGTGACGCACCGTGCCAAGGAGATCATGCGTGCCCTCGGGGACCTTGGCGTCGGCTTCGACGGTCTCGACCTCGATGTCGCCGTCGCCGGCTACCTCGCCGATCCCCGACACGGCCAGGCGAGCCTCGACAGCCTCGCCGAGAAGCTGTCGGTGCCGTCCCCACGGACGGGCGCGATCCCGGGCGCGGGGGCCGCCGGCGCCGAGCAGCTCGGCTTCGCCCTCGACGGCGGCACCGGCACCGGCACAGAGGAGGCGCTCGCCGAGCAGGTCGCCTCTCGAGTGGGGCTCCTCGTACGGCTCGCTCCTCTGCTGAGGAGGGCGCTTTCGGAGGGGGGGGCGCGACGGCTCTACGAGGAGGTCGAGCGACCCCTCATCGGGGTGCTGGCCCGCATGGAGCTGGCCGGCATCGCCGTCGACAGGGCCGCCCTCGAGGCGATCAACTCGGAGATGACGAGCGAAACGCACCGCCTGGAGGTCGAGCTCCAGCGGCTGGCGGGGGAGGAGTTCAACGTCAACTCGACGCCCCAGCTGCGCCAGGTGCTCTTTGACAGGCTCGGCCTCGCCCCCCAAAAGCGCACCAAGACGGGGTACTCGACCGACGCCCAGAGCCTCGAGAAGATGCGTGGGGCGCACCCCATCGTCGACACTCTGCTCGCCTACCGGGAGGTGGAGAAGCTCCGGTCCACCTACGGAGTGGGGCTCCTGTCCGAGGTCGGCCCGGACGGGCGGATCCACGCCTCGTTCAACCAGACGGTCGCCCGCACGGGACGGCTCAGCTCCGACCAACCGAACCTGCACAACATCCCCGTACGCTCGGACCTCGGCCGCCGCTTCCGGCAGGCTTTCGTGCCGGCGGAAGGCTGTGAGCTCCTCGTGGCCGACTACGACCAGATCGAGCTCCGCGTCATCGCCCACCTGGCAAGAGATCCGGGCCTGGTCGAGGCCTTCCGGGCCGGCGAGGACATCCACGAGGCGACGGCGGCGCGGATCTTCGGCGTCGAGCCCAAAGGCGTCACCGTGGCGATGCGCTCGAAGGCCAAGATGGTCTCCTACGGCCTCGCCTATGGCATGGAGGCCTATGGGCTCTCCCAGCGGCTCTCGATACCTGTCGAGGAGGCAGCAGAGATACTGGCCCAGTACTTTGCCGCCTTCCCGAAGGTGAAGGAGTACATGGCCCGCACCGTCGCCGACGCTCGCGCGCGGGGATACACCGAGACGCTCTTCGGGCGGCGGCGCTACATCCCCGAGCTCGACAGCGCCAACTACCGAGTGCGACAGGCGGCCGAGCGCCAGGCGATGAACGCCGGCATCCAGGGACTGGCGGCCGACATCTTCAAGGTGGCCCTGGTCCGCATCGACTCGGCCCTCTCGGAGAGCGGCCTAGAAGGCCGACTCGTCCTTCAGGTCCACGACGAGGTCATCGTCGAGAGCCGCCTCGCCGAGGGGGCTGCCGTCGCGGCGCTCGTGAGCGACGTGATGGAGCACGCCTGCGAGCTCTCGGTGCCTCTCTCGGTCCACGTGGCCCGGGGCGACAGCTGGGCCGATGCCAAGGCAGAGGCGGCGAGGCATTCCTCCGACGACGAGGCGCCTGCCTTCCTTCTGGCCGAGGACGGAGGGTGATTCCCGCCGACTAGCCGAATCGGCTGGTGGCCCGCTCCGGCCCGTGCGCCGCTCGGGCCCGCGCTCCGGCCCGTGGTGGCCCATCGCCAGCGCTGGTATACGCTGGTTCTACGCCGTGAGCGGCCAGGCGTTGCGCGCCTGGGCTTCGCGGCACGAGGGCTCCGCTCCTCGTACCTGACATCCGATCCCTGTTGCCGTCGGCGCGCCGGTGCGTGCCGGAGGCCCGACGCGAATCCCGAAAGAGCAACGACACCTAATGTCCCTCACCACAGCCGAAAGCCCGAGCCCCCGTCCCGAAGAACAGCACTTCGGCACCTTCGACGCCGCCGGCACGTACGTGCCTGCACAGATAACCGACGACGATCTCGGGGACATGTCGCTCGCCGACGCCATCGACGCCACGATCGTCGAGTTCGACGACGGGGACATCGTGACGGGCACCGTGGTCAAGATCGACAAGGACGAGGTGCTCCTCGACATCGGCTTCAAGTCCGAGGGCGTCATCCCGGCCCGCGAGCTGTCGATCCGCCACGACCTCGACCCGGGCCAGGTGGTGGCCGTCGGCGAGGAGATCGAGGCGCTCGTGCTCCAAAAAGAGGACAAGGAAGGCCGCCTCGTCCTGTCGAAGAAGCGGGCCCAGTACGAGAGGGCGTGGGGGACGATCGAGACGATCAAGGAGACCTCCGGCGTCGTGAAGGGCCCGGTGATCGAAGTCGTGAAGGGAGGCCTGATCCTCGACATCGGCCTCCGGGGGTTCCTCCCGGCGTCCCTCGTCGAGCTGCGGCGGGTACGCGATCTACAGCCATATATCGGCAAGGTGCTCGAGGCGAAGATCATCGAGCTCGACAAGAACCGCAACAACGTCGTCCTCTCCCGACGTGCCTGGCTCGAAGAGACCCAGCGCGAGCAGCGCGGCGAGTTCCTCGTCAACCTGAAGCCGGGCGAGATTCGAAAGGGCGTCATCTCCTCGGTGGTCAACTTCGGAGCTTTCGTGGATCTCGGCGGCATGGACGGGCTCGTCCACGTCTCGGAGCTTTCGTGGAAGCACGTCGACCATCCGTCCTCGGTCGTCCAGGTCGGCGACGACGTCACCGTGCAGGTCCTCGACGTCGACTTGGACAAGGAGCGGATCAGTCTCTCGCTCAAGGCGACTCAGGTCGACCCCTGGCAGGAGTTCGCGTCCAACCACCGCGTCGGAGAGCTCGTCTACGGTCGTATCACCAAGATGGTCCCGTTCGGTGCCTTCGTGCAGGTGGGCGACGGCATCGAGGGCCTCGTGCACATCTCTGAGATGGCGGCTCACCACGTCGACGTCCCTGAGCAGGTGGTCTCCTCGGGCGAGGAGCTGTGGGTGAAGATCATCGACATCGATCTGCAGCGCAGACGGATCAGCTTGTCGATCAAGCAGGCGGCCGAGGGCGGGGTCGTCGCAGAGGAGTACCAGGAGGCCTTCGGCGAGCACGCCTATGACGAGCAAGGCAACTACATCGGTGGTTACGACTACGCCGGCACCGACTTCACCCCCGAGAACGAGAGCCAGGCGGCCTGGGTGGCGCCTTCCTCGTCGGACGAGGGCGGCGCGGAGGGCGCCGAGGTGGGCGTCGCGGTTCTAGGCGTCGCCGAGACGGCCACAGCCCCGGGCGGCTCGACGTCGCCGGCGGAGGGCGGCGAGTCGCCGTCGACGGAGGGCGGTGACTCGGCGTCGGACCAGCTCACAGCCTTGGAGTCCGGTATAACCGAGCCTGCCGGAGCCGAGCCCGGCGTGGCCGAGCCCGCCATCGGTGAGTCAGCGGCGCAGCCGGCTGCCGAGCTGGCAGGATCCGTGTCCGATCCTTCCGGTCCATCGTCCGCCACGTCTGCTCACAGCGCAGGGATCGACGAAGAGTCAGAGACGCCTTCGGCCTGAGGGGATCGTTCCTCAGTCCCACTCGTCGTCGAGCCCCGAGCCGGGGCGAGTGCTGGTCTTGGGCGATCCGGGCGGCTGCCGACGCGGCTGCGGTGGCGGTAGTCCCCCTTCAGGTTCGTTCGTAGGTGGTTCCTCGGCGGCCGGCGAGCCCTCGGCGGCCTGCGAGCCCTCGGCGGCCTGCGAGCCCTCGGCGGCCTGCGAGCCCTCGCCCGCACGTGCGGGCACCGAACCGTGTTCTGCCATACCAGGTTCATCGACGGGGGAGCGATCGCCGCCCGCTGGCGAGGATGCAGGCACCGCCCGGACAGGGTCTGGGTGCGCTCCGGCATCGGGAGCGGGAATGCCGGGGTCGGAGGCACGCTCCCGGCTGCCGACAGATGCCTCGCTTTCGGGTCTTGCAGGCTCGGTCCCGGTCCCGGTCTCGGTCCCGAGCGCCGCGCCGCCCTCAGGCGGCGTTCCGACGGAGCCTTTGAGCGCCGCACCATCCGCCCGCCGCGGACCAGCCTCGGCCGCCGAGCCGTTGGATTCCACCCGTACTGTTCCGCGCGCCGAGGCGGCGCCGATGGGGAAGTGGCAGGCGACGAAGTGGTGTGGCTTGATCTCCCGCATCACCGGCTCCTGCACCGAGCAGATCGCCTCGGCACGGGGACAGCGAGTCCGGTAGCGGCACCCGCTCGGCGGGGAGACCGAGGACGGCATCTCCGTGTGGTGCTCCACCTCGCCGTCGAGAGTCGGCGCCTCCGGACCACCGGCGCGAGAAAGGGCTCTCGACGAGATGACGCTCGCCATCAAGAGCGCCCTCGTATAGGGGTGCGTCGGCCCCGCGTAGAGGCTGTCGGCATCGGCGACCTCGCAGAGCTTGCCGAGGAACATGACCATCACCCGGTCGCTCACGTTCTTCACGACGGCAAGGTCGTGGGAGATGAAGATCATCGTGAGCCCGTACCGGCGCTTCATGTCCTCTAGAAGGTTGAGGATCTGCGCCTGTACCGAGACGTCCAGTGCCGACACCGGCTCGTCGCAGACGAGGACCCTCGGGTTGAGCATGAGAGCGCGGGCGATCGAGATGCGCTGGCACTGGCCGATCGAGAATTCGTACGGCCGCCGCCAGCTCACGGTCTCCCAGTCCATGTTGACCTCGCCGAGCATCATCCGCGCTCGCTCGATCCGCTCTTGTTCTGTGCCGATGCCCCATATGGCGAGCGGCTCGGTGACGAGGTCTCCGATCGTGCGACGGGGGTACAGCGACGAGGCGGGGTCCTGGAAGATCACCTGCAACTTCGTCCGGATCTGGCGGAGCTCCTCCCCCTTGAGCTCGGTGAGCTCCTGCTGGGCGAACTGCACGCTGCCGCTCGTCGGCGGCGGCAGCTGCAAGAGGGCCCTGGCGGTGGTCGACTTTCCGCAACCGGACTCGCCCACTATGCCGAGGGTCTCGCCCGACAGCACGTCGAAGGTGATATCCGAGACGGCGTGCACCTTGCGCCGGCCAGGGGCGGGGAACTCGACGACGAGATGCTCGACGCGGATAAGCGCCTCGGAGCCCTCGCGCAGCTGGACGGTGCCGCTGCCCGCCATCTCAGGAGGCTGCCTGCGCGGCGAGGCTGACTGCGGCGGCCTGGCCCCTGGCGGCGTTGGCTTGCAGGGCCGAACGGCCCTCGGGCGTGCCGACGGGGTACCAGCAGGCATAGAGGTGGTTGAGGGACCCGGCCTCGCGAAGCGGCGGCTCTTCTTCCCTGCAGCGCGGCTGGACGTAGGGGCATCTCTCGGAGAATCGACACCCCGGGGGATACCTGGCAGGGTCGGGCGGGTTTCCAGGGATCGTGTGCAGCCGGGTGTGGCTCGCGTTCACGAGCCGTGGAACCGACTTCAAGAGTGCCTCGGTGTACGGCATACGCATCTCTCGGAAAAGCGTCGCCGTAGGCGCCTTCTCAACGATCTTGCCCGCATACATCACGATGACGTCGTCCGAGCGTCCCGTCACAACGCCGAGATCGTGGGTGATGAGGACCATCGACATGAAGCGCTCCTGCTGGAGGCGGTTCAACAGGTCCAGGATCTGCGCCGAGACGGTCACGTCGAGGCCAGTTGTCGGTTCGTCGGCCAGCAGCAGCTTCGGCCCGCATGCGATGGCCGCCGCGATCACTATGCGCTGGCACATGCCGCCTGAGAACTGGTGCGGGAACCACTTGAGGCGTTGCTCGGGCTCTGGCATGCCGACCGATCGCAACAGGGCGACCGCCGTCGCCCTGGCGTCGTCGCGGCCCATGGCGAGGTGGTGGCGAAGCGACTCGGTTATCTGGCGGTCCACGCGGACGACAGGATTGAGACACGTGACCGGATCCTGGAAGATCATCGCGATCTGAGCGCCCCACAGGTCTCGCAGCTCCCGTTCCGGCGCGGCTGTGATATCAATGTCGCCGAAGCGCACCCGCCCCTTGCGGATCACGTTGTGATGGGGCAGCAGTCCCATGATGGAGCGAGCGAGGACGGTCTTTCCCGAGCCGGACTCTCCGACGACTGCAAGCGTGCGTCCGCGTTCCATCGTGAAGCTGACCCCGTCGACCGAGCGCACCACTCCATGGCTGGTGTCGAAGTGGGTCGACAGCTCCTCGACCTGCAACAGAGGGCGGTCGCCCAGATCCTCGAGCTCGCGGACGTGGCGTTTGCGGCTCATAGCACCCCCTGCCGGACGTCGAGGACGCCGCGGAGGCGATCGCCCATGAAGTTGATCGCAAGGATGAACGAGAACATCGCGATCGCCGGGCTCAGAAGAAGGCTCAGGTTCGTCTGCATCGATACCGAGCCGGCAGCGATCATGTTGCCCCAGGTTGCCGTCGGGGCGGGGACGGACTGGCCGAGGAAGGAGAGGGCTCCTTCGCCGACGATGGCGATTGCGACCCCGACGAGGCCATAGGTGATGGCCGAGGGGATGACGTCTGGGAGAAGCAGCGTCATGAGCACTCGCCTGGGGCGGCTTCCGAGGGCTCGGGCTGCCAGTACGTACTCGCGCTGGGTGTACTCGATGGTCGAGGCTCTGACGACGCGGAAGAGCAGTGGCCAGGCGACGATCGCGATGATGAGGGTGATGTCGAAGAGAGAGTTCCCGACGTAGGCGACGATCACGAGAGCGAGCACGAGGGAGGGGAAGGACAAAAAGACGTTCGAGAGGATCGTGAGCAGCTCGTCGAGCCATCCCCGGAAGTAGCCGGCGACGAGGCCGAGCGTGCCGCCGACGACAAGGCCCATGGCGATCGAGGCAAAGCCGACGATGAGAGACACCCTCGATCCGTAGGCTGTGCGGGCGAGGATGTCGCGCCCGGTCGTGTCGCACCCAAGCAGGTGCGAAGCGCTCGGGAGCTGGGTCACGAGGCAGTTGAGGTGGATCGAGTTCGGGTTCTGGAAGGGCAGCACGTTGGCCAGGACGGCGACGAGAACCCAGAAGACGACGACCGCCCCCGCCAACCAGAAACCCCAGCCGAGTCCTTGGAACCTCGACTGGGACGGGCGCGGCGTCCGCTCGTGCGAGCGCCGCCGGCGGGCAGGTCCGGCCTTTCCCTCTGTGTCGCCGGCGTCACCTGTGATCTCCCCGACGAGCGGCGCAACCATGCTTCCCCCGGTGACCGAGACGGCCCGGGTCGCCGTGCCCGGCCCGCCGCCTGCTGGCTCAAGCTCTTCTGGCACTTCGAACCCTTGGGTCGATGACGGTGTAGAGGAAGTCGACGAGAAGGTTGCAGAGGATGAAGAACACGGCGACGATGATGGTGACGACCTGGACCGTCGGAAGATCCTTCGCCGACACGGCGGAGACGAGGACGCTGCCGAGCCCGTGCAGGGCGAAGACGATCTCGACGATGATGGCGCCCCCGATGAGGCTGCCGATCTGGATGCCGGCCACGGTCATCGTCGTGAAGGTTGAGGGCCGCAGCGCGTGCCGGAAGAGGATCCGCGCCGTCGAGACGCCCTTGGCGCGGGCCATCACGATGAAATCCTCCTCCAAGGTGGCGATCATGTCGGCGCGAAGGAGTCGCTGGTAGACGGCGATCGAGCCGATGGCGAGCGTAAAGGAGGGCAGGAACATCACGTATAGGTTGGTCGCCGGATCGCTCCACAACGACGGGACGTTGGCGGCCGCTCCGGGGAACCAGGCCACCTTGACGGTGAAGATGAGCACCAGCACCGGGCCGAGGATGAACGCCGGCAGCGACAGTGACGCGAAGGTGAGGGTGGTCGAGACCCGGTCGAACATCTTGTTGGCCCTGAGGGCTCCCCACATGGCGAGCGGGACCGCCACGACGACGGCGATGACCTGGCTGTACACGATCAGCTCGAGCGTGATGCCGTACGAGCTCGCCAGCACGCTCGAGATGCTCTCGGGCGGCGCCAGCGTGCGCCCGAGATTGCCCTGCAAGAGCTCGCCGAGCCAGTGAAAAAAGCGGGCGAAGAATGGGTGGTTGAGGTAGAGGAGGGCCTCTTCGTGGTGCAGGCAACCCACCCCGGCCGGACCGCAGATCACCGCCGCCTCGTTGCCCGGCAGCTTGGAGGTGAAAAAGTAGGTCACTAAGGTGACCAGCAACAGGGTGAAGACGATCTCCGCCAGGCGCTTCAACCAATGTAGGACCACACAACCCCCTTCCCGCCGAGACCGATGTTAGCCCGATTTGACCACTGACAGTGGTCTTGTGGACACATTATGCCGGGCACGAGCTGCGCCTGAGCTGATGCGCGAGCAAGGCGCCGATGGCGCCCACACCGGAGGTGTGCAGACCGAGCACCCACATCGGCGCCGGCCTGAGGCGCGTGACGCCGGCCGGCTTCAGGCCATCCAGACCTCGGTCGGCCAGATGATCCCCGACAGCATCGTGAGCCCGCGTTGGCCCTGTGGGTCGGTCGGATGGTTCCAGTTCTGCACCTTCTTGCTTCCCGCCACACACCACACGTCGCGATCTGCCCAGATGTAGGGCAGATCGACGGCGAAGCGCTTGGCGACCTCCTTGTAGGCGGCCTCACGCACCGAAGGGTCGGAGCTCTGACGGGCCTTGTTCATGTTGTCGTCGATGATCGGGTCATAGTTCCTGGAAAAGTTGACCGGGTTGGGCGGCCCCCCGGGGCTCTCGTTCGCGGTCCAAAAGACGTAGTTCAGGTCTGGGTCGATGTTGGCGAACTGCCTCCAGGCAAAGACCTGGTACCCGCCGGCGAGGGCGTCGTTGATGAGCTCGGCCTGCTGGACCTGTTTCACCTGGGCGTCGAAGCCGGCAGCGTTGTAGAGCTGCTGCACGAAGGCGGCGTCCGTGGCCGCCGTGGGGGAATTCGTGGTCGTGTAGTTGATCAGGGGCTTGGCGCCGCCGTGGTCGCGCGACCATGACGCCACGAGCGACTGCGCCTTCTTAAGGTCGTAGGTCGGGAACCCAGTCGGAGCTGCGTACGGGCTCGGTGGTTGGAACGGCCCGGCGGTGGGCTTGCCGATGTCCTTGCCGATGAGCTTGATGTACTCGGCTTGGTTGAAGGCGTAGGCCG
>JBOGHY010000122.1:0-8275 GCA_050742375.1 Acidimicrobiales bacterium
CTTCCGCACCGTCAAGCCCTACCTGCGCTACACCCCACAGCCGAACCGCTGACCCCCAACGGGGGCGCCGGACGGCGCTTCCCGAGCCGCCGGCGGTGCCCGATCCGCCGGCGGTGCTGCGGCCTCCGGAGCGCCCACCCTACGATCGCTCCGTGCGCACACCGACGGCTCCTGGCGCGCCTTCGCGGCTCGATCGGTTGAGGGCCGCGGCCGACCAGCTGTGGCAAAGGTGGCGTGCGCTCCCGGTGGTGGCACAGGATGCGGGCTTCTACCTGGCGTCGGGGGCCTTTGCCGGCGGGACCCTGGCGGTGGCGGTCTCGGCCGACTACCGGGAGTGGTCGGCGATGGCAATGGGCCCGTATCTGGCTGCGGCCGCCCTGTCGCTTTGGATGTGGCAGCGTGGCCGTGCCAGCGGGGGCGCCGGGCGGCGACGCCTGCGTGCCTGCGTCATCGTCGGGGTGCTCCTGACGGCGGTGGTCGTGCCGCTCGCCTTCCAGCTCGTGTGGCGCGCCGACGGTGTCTCGGGGGCGCACGCCCAGCCTGAGGTTGCCGTGATCGAGCGTGCGGGCGACCGGGCGGCACGCCTGGTCGACCCCTACCCGCAACATCCGACGACTCCAGGCATCGCGCCCTCGAACGATCGGCGCAGCATCGACGAGACCGCCTTCTTCCCCTACCTGCCCGGCATGGTTCCCTTCGGGATGACCAACGCCATCTCCGGCCCCCGAGAGCTCACCGACGCCCGGGTGACGCTCGCGGGCGTCACCCTCCTGATCACCTTGGCGGCGCTCCTTCTGGCGCCCGGCGGGACGGACTCCCGCTGGCGGGCCCTTCAGATGCTCGTCGTGTTCCCGACAGGGGCGCTCCCGCTCGTGACCGGTGGTGACGACCTCCCGGTTCTGGCGCTGATGCTGTTCGGCCTGGTTCTGGCGGCCCGGCGACGACCGGTGCTCGCCGGCCTCGTGATCGGGACGGCGTCGAGTCTCAAGTTCACCGCCTGGGGGGTGCTCGTGCTGCTCGCCTTCGCAGCGGTCGACAGGAACAGGCGCCCCGCGGCTGGCCGCTACCTGCTGGCGGTCGCCGCCGTCGCCGTGCCCGTCGTTGCGGCCGGCGTGCTAGCCGGGCCGCACGCCTTTCTCGTGAACGCCGTCGAGTTCCCTCTCGGCCTTGCTCACGTAGCCTCGCCGGCGGCGAGCCCCCTCCCCGGCCAGGAGCTCGTAGTGCTCCTCCCGCACCTGAAGCGGCTGATCACGGCACTTTTGCTGCTGCTCGGCCTGTCGATCGTCGCCTGGGCGCTCGTCACCCGCACGCCGCGGGAGCCTTCCCAGGTTGCCCGTTTCGCGGCTCTCGCCATCGTGCTCGCCATCGTCATTGCTCCAGCGACACGCTTCGGGTACTTCATCTACCCGCTCAACCTGATCGTGTGGACCCGGCTCCTGCGACCCCCTGCGGACGGCTACGAGGAAGCTGCCGTCCCCGGCGAGGAGACGAGCTCAACTGGAGTCGCCCTGCTGCTGGAGGCGTAGCTCCACCGTGCTCTCGGTCCCGGACCTGCTGCTTCCGGCCAGCGCCGGCGATATCGAGCTCGAGCTATCGCGCACCTCGATGCCGACGATCCACTCGTAGCCGTCCGTGCCGGCCCGTTCGGCGATGAGGAGCCGCCCGCCTCGCGGCGCCGGCGCGTCCGAGGCGAGTATCCATCTGGCCCTCGACAGCTCGACCCGGTAGAAGCGTTCGACCATGGATGCCGGGGCGGCGACCGCGACGGTGACGCTCCGGTCGAACTGGTCGACGGGCGAGGCGTTGCCCCCGACGGCGACGAAGCGGGACCCCGCCGGAAGGGTCAGGTTGTCGACGATGTCCCTTGGAGGCTCTCCGGCTGCCTCGATGCGTCGCAGGAGCGGGGCGGCCGGCACGGCTCCGATGGAGACGCCTGGCACTCGCCGGGCGAGCCCGCCGACGCCCTTCTGGCGGGCCGACGAGGTGCCGACGAGGGCCACCACGGCGCCGAGCACGATGATCAAACAGGCGATAGCCGCCACGATGGCTGCGGGCCGCAACGACGGCGACCTGCGAGCCTGGCCCGGCGCGACGTCCGTCTCGTAACCGCCGCTCGCTGCTCCTGAGCAGCTCTCGGCTGCGTGCGGTTCACAGGTGTCCGGCGCCACCACGAGTCCTTCAGCATACCGTGCGCCGCGGGGTGGGTGCCCGCCGCGGGTACGCTCGCGCGGCATCGAGATCGCCCCCGAAGGGCCCGACAGGAGCGAGCACATGCGCAGCAAGGGAGCAGTGGGCCGCCCGAAGGGGGGTCCTGCCGGCGCGGCGCGCGCTCTTGTCCCGGCCCCGGTCGAGTCGATCGACGGCCTGCTCGCCGTGCTCGACAAGAACCGCCCCGGCGAGGACGTCTCCCTCGTGCGCCGGGCCCACGGGCTCGCCACCCGCGCCCACCTCTCCCAGCAGCGCCTGTCGGGAGAGGCCTACATCACCCACCCGGTCGCCGTGGCCACGATCGTCGCCGAGCTCGGCCTTGACGGTGTGAGCGTCGCCGCAGCCCTCCTGCACGACTCGGTAGAGGACACCCGCGTCGAGCTCGCCCAGATCGAGAGCGAGTTCGGACCGCAGGTGGCGGGCATCGTCGACGGTGTCACCAAGCTCGATCGGCTCCGCTACGGCTCGAAGGAGGCTCAGCAGGCTGCCACGATGCGCAAGATGCTCATTGCCATGGCGAGCGACTGGCGGGTCCTTGTCATAAAGCTCGCCGACCGCCTCCACAACATGCGGACCATCGATGCCCTCCCCGAATGGAAGCGCCGGCGGGTGGCCGAGGAGACCCGGGACATCTACGCCCCCCTCGCCCATCGCCTCGGCATCCAGGAGATCAAGTGGCAACTGGAGGATCTCGCCTTCGAGGCGCTGCACCAGAAGCGTTTCGCCGAGATAGCCCAGATGGTCTCGACCCGCGCCCCGCGCCGCGAGGTTGAGCTCGCCGACGTGCTCTCGGCCGTGCGCTCGCGCCTTGGCGAGCTCACCATCGAGGCCGAGGTGACCGGACGGCCGAAGCACCTGTGGAGCATCTACGAGAAGATGGTCGTAAAGGGCAAGGAGTTCGACGAGATCCACGACCTGGTCGCCATCCGCGTCATCGTGGCGACCGAGAAGGACTGCTGGGCGGCCCTCGGCGCCATCCACGCCCTCTGGCCGCCGGTCCCGGCTCGGTTCAAGGACTACGTGAACGCCCCGAAGTTCAACCTCTACCAGTCGCTGCACACGACCGTCGTCGGCCCACAGGGCAAGCCCCTCGAGGTGCAGATCCGCACCTACGAGATGCACCAGCGGGCCGAGCACGGGATCGCGGCGCACTGGGGTTACAAGGAAGGCGTGGGCGGCGTCCCGGGCGGGCGCGGCGCCCGCTCGACCGACGAGATCGCCTGGTTGCAGCGGATCGTCGACTGGGAACGGGAGACGCCCGACCCCCACGAGTTCCTCGAGACCCTGAAGGGCGATCTCGAGCACGACGAGGTCTACGTGTTCACCCCGAAGGGCAAGATCGTGACACTTCCGGCCGCCGCCACCCCGGTCGACTTCGCCTATTCCATCCACACCGAGGTCGGCCATCACTGCGTCGGCGCCCGCGTGAGCGGACGGCTCGTCCCGCTCGACTCGAAGCTGCAAAGCGGCGACACCGTCGAGATCCTGACCTCGAAGATGCCCCACGCGGCGCCGTCGCGCGACTGGCTCCAGATCGTCGCCTCGCCGAGGGCGCGCAACAAGATCCGCCAATGGTTCAGCCGCGAGCGGCGAGAGGACGCCATCGACTCAGGGCGCGAGGAGCTGGCAAGGGCGCTGCGCCGGGCCGGCTTGCCGGTGCAGAAGCTGCAGAGCTCACTGGCGCTGCAAGCGGTCGCCTCCTCGCTCGGCTACGGGGATCTCGAAGCCCTCCATGCGGCGCTCGGCGAGGGCCACGTCTCGGGCCAGTCGATCGCCCAGCGGCTCGAGCGCGAGCTGCGGGGGGGCGAGCAGGAGGACCAGCTGCCCTCGACGGCCCTCCAGCCGAGGCGGACGCGTCGCCGCCGCGACGGGGCAGGCATCTACGTGGAAGGTCTCGACGACGTGATGGTGCGGCTGTCTCGTTGCTGCACGCCCGTGCCGGGCGACCGCGTCATCGGCTTCATCACCCGCGGGCGGGGCGTCTCGGTGCACCGGGAGGACTGCGCCAATGCCCAGTCCCTTGCGGGAAGCAGCTCCGAGCGTCTCATCGAGGTGGAGTGGGACGAGGACCGCAGCGGGGTCTTCGTCGCCGCCATCGAGGTGAAGGCGCTCGACCGGGCACGGCTGCTGGCGGATGTGGCGAGGGTGCTCTCCGAGCACCAGGTGAGCATCCTCTCGTCTTCTTCGCACACCTCGGCCGACAGGGTGAGCCGGATGCGGTTCGAGTTCGAGCTGGCGGACCCGGCTCATCTCGGCTCGCTCCTCGACTCCCTCCGCCAGCTCGACAGCGTCTACGACGCCTACCGCCTGCTCCCCGGCGGCGGCGGACCGGCGGATGGCGGCGAGAGCGTCCCCGGCGGCGAGCCCGCGCCGAGTGGCGGCCGGGTGAGCGCCAGAAAGTGACCGAGGCCGAGGCGGAGCTGGATCCGGCGCGCCCGCGCGGCCTTCGCTCCCACTACTGCGGCAGGCTCGGCGTGGGCGATGTCGGTGACGTCGCCACGGTGTGCGGATGGGTGGCACGTCGGCGCGAGCACGGCGAGCATCTCGCCTTCCTCGACGTGCGTGACCACACCGGGATCGTCCAATGCGTCGTCGACGGAGCCCACGAGGTCCGTTCCGAGCACGTCGTACGCGTGAGCGGGACCGTGCGCCTCCGGCCGGAGGGCACAACGAACCCGGCGCTTCGGACAGGCGAGGTAGAGATCGGCGCCGATGAGCTCGAGGTGCTGGCGGCGGCGGAGCCGCCGCCGTTTTCCCTCGACGCCCGGGTCGAGACCGAGGAGCAGATCCGCCTCACCTACCGTTACATCGACCTGCGGACCGAGAGGCTGCAGACGAACCTGCGGCTAAGGGCACGCGTGAACGAGGCGATCCGCCGCTCGATGACCCGTCAAGGCTTCGTCGAGGTGGAGACGCCGCTTCTTTGGACGCCCACCCCCGAGGGCGCCCGCGAGTTCGCCGTCCCCTCGAGGCTGCAAAAGGGCCGCTTCTACGTGCTTCCCCAGAGCCCGCAGATCGCCAAGCAGCTCCTCATGGTCGGGGGCATCGACCGCTACTTCCAGATCGCCCGCTGCATGCGGGACGAGGATCTGCGCGCCGATCGTCAATTCGAGTTCACCCAGCTCGACTTGGAGGCGTCCTTCGTCACCCAGTCCGACGTGCGGGACTTCGTCACCGACGCCGTCGTCGAAGCCACCCGGGAGGTGACGGGCGAGGAGCCACCGCCCGTGCACCGGATCACCTGGAACGAGGCGCTCGACCTCTACGGGACCGACAAGCCGGACTTGCGCTTCGCGATGGAGATCGTCGACCTCGCCGCCGCTGTCGCCACAACCGGCTTTCAAGCCTTTCAGGCGCCGGCGGTACGAGCGATCCGGGTCCCGGGCTCGGCCAAGCTCGGCCGCGGGCGCCTCGACGCCCTCGTCACCCGGGCGAAGGACCTCGGCGCCGCCGGCCTCGTGTGGCTGCGCGCCGTCACCGGTGACGCCGGCACGGGGGCGCGCCTCGAGTCTCCCGTGGCCAAGTTCCTGTCCGCAGGCGAGCAGGAGGCGATCATCGCCGCCACTGCGGCTATGGCTGGCGACCTGCTCCTCGTCGTCGCCGGCGAGCGGGAGCCCAGCTGCAGGGTGCTCGGCCAGCTCAGGAACGAGCTCGGTCAACCGCCGGTGTCGCGACTGCCACATCGCTTCGTCTGGGTGACCGACTTCCCGCTCTTCGAGGGGCTCGACGAGCACGGCGCGCCTTTGGCGGCCCACCATCCTTTCACGATGCCCCACCCCGACGACCTGCACCTCCTCGAGTCCGATCCGCTCTCGGTGCGCTCCCAGTCCTACGACTTGGTGCTGAACGGCTGGGAGCTCGGCTCGGGCAGCATCCGCATCCATCGAGCAGACATCCAGAAGGCGATGTTCGCCGCCCTCGGTCTCTCGCCCGGCGAGATCGAGGAGCGTTTCGGCTTCCTGCTCGGCGCCTTCAGGTACGGGGCGCCGCCTCACGGCGGCTTCGCCTTTGGAATCGATCGCCTCGCCGCACTCCTTGCCGGAGAGGAGAACATACGGGAGGTGATCGCCTTCCCGAAGACCCAGTCCGGGTCCGACCTCATGGCTGGCTCGCCGAGCCCCCTTTTGAAGGCTCAGCTCGACGAGCTCGGCATCGGCCTCAAAGAGGCTTCGGACCCGCCGCAGGCTTCGCAGAGGTAGCGCCCTTCCCGAAGATAGGTGAGCTTCTGCCCGCGGCAGTCGGCGCAGAGGTGGTCGAGGTACGCGAGCGTGGTCACGGCGCGGGGCCGGTGCGGCACGAGCTCGTCGAGCCTGCGCTGGGCACCTTCGGTCAATTCCCACGAGGCCGAGCCGTCCGCCGTCTCGGCTCGTGTGACGAGGCCCCAGCTGAGCAGGCTCCGCAGTAGCGGGTTGAACGCCTCGTCTGAGGGCTGCGGGGGCAGCACGGCGCCCGGCAGCGGGTCATTTACGGCGTGGTCGTTCATCGCGCCCGCCTCCTCTTCCTCGAGCTTCGCCAACTATGCCGGCCCGAGAGGGCGCGGTGGTGGCGGCCCCTGGACCTGGCTGTGCCGACTTACCAGCGCCTCACGCCTGGAACTGCCGCCACCCATTCGGACAGAATCGGCTCACGGCACGAAACGACGCGAACGGACCAGAACGCCCGCCGAGCGGGCCCGCATCGGCGCGCCGCGGGTCGTCTCGTGCTGCAAGCCGCCCGCATCGCCCGGATCTCTTCGAGGCGGCCCTGGAGCGCGAGCTTTCGCGGCGAGCCCCCCTTGCCGCGCGCATGCGGCCCGGCTCGCTCGACGAGATCGTCGGTCAGGAGCAGCTGCTCGGACCGGGCGCACCGTTGCGGGTGCTGGTCGAGGCGGACACCCTGTCTTCCGCCGTCTTCTACGGCCCGCCCGGGACGGGCAAGACGACGGTCGCCCGGCTGCTCGCGGACTACACGAAGAGGCGCTATCGGGCCATCTCTGCCGTCGACGCGGGGGTGCGAGACGTCCGGGACGAGATCGAGTCGGCACGTCTCGCTCTTGCGGCCGACGCCCTCGGCACCATCCTCTTCCTCGACGAGGTGCATCGTTTCAACAAGGCGCAGCAGGACGCTCTGCTTCATGGCGTCGAGGACGGTGTGATCGTCCTCGTGGGCGCGACCACCGAGAACCCCTTCTTCTCGCTGAACGGCCCACTGCTCAGCCGCTCCACCTTGTGGCGCTTCGAGCCGCTCGGCGACGACGATGTGGTCGAGATCGCCCGGCGGGGGCTCATAGTCGAGGCAGCTTCTGCCGACGATGCGGCCCTTGCGCTTTTGGCCGACCTTGCCTCGGGAGACGCACGTGTCGCTCTCACGGTGCTCGAGGTGGCCGTAGCGCTCGCCCGGGATTCTCGGCGCGACGGGGAGGGCGAGCTCGACCGGGGCCGCCGCAGCGCCGACGTGGGAGGGACCCGCGCGGGGTTCGCCGGCGTCGACGAGGTGCCAGAGGTGGTCGTGAGCGTCGCCCACGTCGAGCGGGCACGGGCGATGCGGTCCTTCCGTCATGGCCGCGAGGACCACTACAACCTCATCTCTGCCTTCATCAAGAGCGTGCGCGGATCTGACCCCGACGCCGCCGTCTACTGGCTCGCGCGCCTGCTTGCGGTGGGGGAGGATCCCCGCTTCATCGCCCGACGCCTCGTCGTCCTGGCGAGCGAGGACGTCGGCATGTCCGACCCGATGTCGCTCGTGGTGGCCTCGGCGGCGGCCCAGGCCGTCGAGCTCGTCGGGCTGCCGGAGGCCTCGCTCAATCTCTCCCAGGCGACCATCCATCTCGCTTTGGCGCCGAAGTCCAACACCTCGGCCCGGGCGGTCTGGGGGGCGATGGAAGACGTCGCCGCCGGTCCTCCCGCCGAGGTACCGGCGCACCTGCGGAGCGCCAACTACCGGGGGGCCTCCTCGATCGGCAGCGGGATCGGCTACGAGTATCCTCACGACGACCCTCGAGGGTGGCTGCCCCAGGTGTACCTGCCCAAAGAGCTCGGATCTCGCCGTTACTACGTCCCGTCCGAGCACGGCGTCGAGGGCCAGCTGG
>JBOGHY010000123.1:0-7084 GCA_050742375.1 Acidimicrobiales bacterium
ACCTCGTTCACCGTGGCGAGCGCTTCTCGATAGAGTCGGTTGTAATTGGTCCCGTCGAAGTGGGTCTCATTGGCCGGTGAGCTCGGCAGCATGGCTCCTGCTACCTGAGGCATGTATGGGTTGTAGTACCAGTAGTCCTGGGCGAAGGTCCACTTCAGGTAGTTGGGACCGTAAAACACGGTGGGCGTGACCGGGCGGAGCGACACGTCGATCCCAGCCGATTTCACCTGCTGAGCGAGCACCGTCGCCGCGCTCACGGTCCCCTCCGCGATCGCAGATGTCACGAGGGTCGTCGACAGACGGCTGTGACCCGCCTTCTTGAGCAGGTATCGAGCTCGGTCAGGATCGTGCTGACGCTGGGGTATGGCGTGGTCGTAGGCGCGGTCCCAGATCGCGAACAGATCGTTGCCGATGGTGCCGTAGCCGTCGAAGACGAGCTTCAGCATCTGCTTGCGATCGATGGCGTAGCGGAAGGCCTGTCGCACCCGTGGGTCATGGAACGGCGCCTTGTCCACCCTCATAGTGAAGGGCGTCCACCCGCCGCCTTTGGAGACGACCACCTGGCCGGCCGACCGAGCAGACGAGACCGATGCCGACGAGAGGAGCCCGATGGCGTTAGACGTGCCGCTCTCGAGGGAGTTGAGCTGGCTGACCTCGTCGGCGAAGTTGTTGATCACCACCCGGTCGAGGTAGGGGAGCCCTGCCATGAAGTAATCATTGTTCCTGATGAAGGTGCTCGTCTGGCCGGGCGTGAACGACTCGAACTTGAACGGGCCTGTGCCCACCGGGTTTCGCACGTCGAAATCGACAGGAATGATGCTGAAGTAGTAGCACGGCAGCACCTGGTCGAACGTCGAGAACGGAGCCGCGCAGGGTACCGAGACGGTGTAGCGGTCGAGGCGCTTGATACCGGCGACGTCGACCGCGCCGATGTACGTCGCACCCCCGTAGACGTTCTTCGGGTTCTTGATCTGCTGGAAGGTGTAGATGACGTCGTCGGCCGTCAGATCCTTGCCGTTGTGGAAGGTGATCCCCTTCTTGAGACGAACGACCCAGGAGGTGGCCTGACGGTTTGGTGCGACCTCTTCGGCCAGGCGCATCTCGAAGCCGGCGTCGGAGGTGAACGCGACGAGGGGGTCGAACAACTGGTAGATGCGGGCAAAGTCGGTGTTGAGAAGTGGGTTGAGCGGGTTCAAGGTGTCCGTGGTGGCGCCGCCGGTCAGTCCAACGGTGAGCGTCCCGCCCCGCCTCGGTCTGCTGGTCGGGAGCGAGAGCGCCTGAAGCAACGAGCCTCGGGGGGCGAGCACCGCGCCGAGGCCGAGCGCCGTCGCGCCGCGCCCCAAATCGGCGAGGAACCTGCGGCGGTCGTGGCGCGCCTGGCCTGCTGCCTCAGGGTGGAGATCTCCGGCTGACGGCTCGAGAGGATCGGTCATGTTCACTTCCTTTTCGGTGTGCTAGAAGTCGTTGGCGTCGGTGTCGTTACTCGCGCCGCATGGCCGGGGCCGCCGGTGCGCGACAGGGAGAGTCGAGTGGCCTCAACAGGGCGCTCGCGGTTGTCACCACGAGGTGCCGGAAGCGCTCTGGGCTGACGAGGCCCGCGCGGACCGCCGTGGCCATCTCGAGACCGTCGACGAGGGCGTTCAAGATGTCTGCGACGTCACCGACGGGCAGCTCCGGTTCGATCTGGCGACGTCGCAGAGCCTCCTCGACGGCGTCGAGGATGATGCGGCGCCAGGCGGCAAAGACGGCAGTGACGGCTCCGCGAAGCTCGGGATGTCTTGCGGCCCCGGCGCAGAACTCGAGCCACGTCGACGCGTGCCGATCGAGGTCAGGGCTCGTCGTCAGCTCGTCGATGAGGAAGAGGATGCGCTCCCAGGGTGCGTCGGGGTGGGAGCGGGCCTGCGTCTGCCAGCGCGCGATGAGCTCCGAGCAGTTCCACACGAAGGCCTCACCGACGAGGTGATCGCGGCTCTCGAAGTAGTGCTGGATAAGGCCGATCGACACCCCTGCCGTCGAGGCGACGTCCCGGAGTCTTGTCTTCTCGAGGCCGTGCTCGGAGATGCAGGCGGCAGCGCAGACAAGCAGGTGGTCGCGTTGCTCGGCGCCGAGACTGGCCCTCCCCGCCGCACCACCCGCGAAAGCCGAGCCCACGACCCAATCATAATGTATTATTGGGTCGTGGTCGAGTCTCGTGAGGAGCGGCGTTGAGCCTTGAGCTCTCCTCCAGCCAGCTCGATCTGCGTCGGCGAGCCGGCGAGCTTGCGGCCGAGGTCGAGTCCTTCGAGCTCGCCTGCGAGAAGGGCAATGGGCTGTCCTCGAGCGACCTCTCTCGGCTGAAAGAGCTCGTCCTCGCGGCGGAGCTGAACGCCGTGAACATGCCGAAGGACCTCGGTGGCCAGGGACTTTCCATCTTCGATCAGGTCATCGTCGAGGAGCAGCTCGGACGGCTCACGAACTCTCTCTGGGCTGTCGTCTGGCGCCCCGCCAACGCGCTCCTGGCTTGCTCGAGCCAGCAGCGCGAGCGCTACCTCCTCCCCGCCATCGACGGGCGCCGCAGGGGAGCGTTCGCAATCACAGAGGACGGGGCCGGCTCCGACCCGTCGGCGATGTCCACCGTCGCAGAGAACTCTGCAGGCGGTTACCGGCTTCGGGGCGAGAAGTGGTTCGTCACTTCCGGCGATGTCGCCGACTTTCTGATCGTGCTGGCTAGGGTGCCGCCGGAGGGAGAATTCACGCTCTTCCTCGTCGACAAGGATCTCGACGGCGTGAAGATGGCCGAGGTCCCTGGCTTCATGCACACCTACGTCTTCGAGCACCCCACCTTCTCCCTCGACGTAGAGCTCCCCACCTCGGCGGTGCTCGGAGGGGTCGGCCAGGGTTACGAGCTCGTGCGGGAGTGGTTCGTCGAGGAGCGCCTCATGATCGCCGCCCGCTGCCTCGGTGCGGCCGAGCGCGCCCTTCGCGAAGCCGCCGCCTGGGCAGCGAGTCGAACCCAGTTCGGCAGGCCCATTGGCGAGAACCAGCTGATCCAAGCGATGCTGGCCGACTCGGCGATCGACATCGCCTTGAACAGGTCGTACCTTTACGACGTGGCGGCCAAGATCGAGGCCGGCACCGATCGCAAGCTGGCGCACGCCCTGGCGGCGATGGCAAAGCTCGCTTCCTCGGAGGCTGCCGGACGGGTCATCGACCGGGCGGTCCAGATCTTCGGGGGACGCGGCTACAGGCGCGACTTCGCCGTCGAGCGGCTCTACCGGGACATCCGGGTCGATCGCATCTGGGAGGGCACCTCCGAGATGCAGCGGCTGATAATCGCCAACCACGTGGCGAAACGTGGCCTTGACGGGCTGCTCTCGTCTGTTGCCATCTGACACCGCGGCCGAGAGTCCTTTGGGAAGCGGGCCAGGACCACGGCGTGAGTGCCTGCCGGTGCTTGTGGGCGAGCCCCGGAGAGCAACTAGCGGCTCGCCTGGCGTTTGCCGGAGGAGCCCTGGTAGTCCGAGGCACGCCCGAGCTCGCAGGTCACCGCCTCGATGGCCTCGGCGAGCGCGTCCATCATTGGGCGAGGCCCGACGGTGATCCGCAGGTGGCCCGGGTAACCGAGCCCGGCGCCGGGTCGGACAAGGAAGCCCTTGCGCAGCAACCCCTCGTAGAAGGCGCCGTCGTCACCGCCGACCTCGGCGAGCACGAAGTTGGCCTCTGACGGCCAGCTCGGGATCCCGATCCCACCGAGGGACCGGACGAGGTGCTCGCGGGCGTCTTGGACTTCGAGGCGGCGCTCCTCGACGGCGCCAGGGTCGGCGAGACAGGCACTTCCGGCGGCGAGAGAGAGGCGGTTCAAGTTGAAGGGCTCCTGCACGGCGTCGTAGCAGGGAACGAGGTCGGGATGGACGAGGCCGTAGCCGAGGCGTAGCCCGGCGAGCCCGTAGAGCTTGGAGAAGGTACGCAGCACGACGACCGGCCGTCCGGACGTCACGTCTGCCACCCGGTCCGGCCGCCGCTCGGAGGTCATGTAGTCGGCGTAGGCCTCATCGGCGACGGCAACACAGCCCTCCGGGAGGGCGCCGAGGAACTGGCGCCATTCGTCCGGCGAGAGGGCGTCACCCGTCGGGTTGTTCGGGTCGCAGACAAAGACGAGCTTGGCGCCCTCGGTCGCCTCTATGACGGCCGGGAGGTCGATGCGGTAGCCGGCGTTCGGGACCCGGACGATCTCTGCCCCGGCGGACGAGCAGGCCTGGCGATAAAGGCCGTAGGTGGCCTTCGGGATCACCACCTTGTCGCCGCGCTCTACGAAAGCCGCCACGGTGGAGAACACGAGCGCCTGGATGCCATGGGCGGGCAGCACCATCGCCGGACTTGCCCCGCTGCGGGCCGCGACGAGCTCGCGGAAGTCGGTATAGGCGTGCTCGGGGTAGAGCGAGGCACGGGCGAGCTCGCCCTTGACGGCCTCCGCGACGCCGGGCAGGAGCCCGAAGAGATCCTCGTTCCAGTTGAGCTTGACGAGGCTCTTCACGCCGAAGCGTGCCTCGAGCTCGGCCACGCTCGGGCCGGGGTCGTAGGGCACCGCCGACTGGAGGTCACGCCGCGCGAGCGCGCGAAGCTCACTCATCGACACAGCCTGTCATGTCTCGAATCTAGTTCGAGCCCTCAGCCAGGCGAGCGGGGCACGCCGGCTTCCGACGCCTTGTCCAGGAGGTGCTCCTCGCCTTCGCCCATCTCGAGATGGAGGCGCTCCCCGTCGTAGGGATGGCGTGAGACCACCTCGTCGTCGAGCTCGACGCCAAGCCCGGGGAGCTCGGGTGGCAGGAGGAAGCCGTCCTGCCAGCAAAGAGGCCTCTTCAGGATCTCGGCGTGGAAGCCACCCATCTCTTCGATGCTCTCCTGGACGAGGAAGTTGGGCGTGCTCACACCGAGGTGGAGGTTGGCGGCCGCCTCGACGGGCCCGGCGTAGAGATGCGGGGCGATGTCGACGTAGTAGGCCTCGGCCGCATGGGCGATCTTCTTTGCCTCGAGGATCCCCCCGACTCGTCCGACTGCCATCTGCAGGATTGCCGCCGCCCGGCACTCGAGCACGCGGGCGAACTCGTACTTAGTCGCCAGGCGCTCGACGGTGGCGATCGGGATCGAGGTGGCACGAGCGACCTGGGACATCTGCTCGGGCATCTCGGGAGGCGTCGGCTCCTCGAGCCAGAGCGGGTCGTGGCGCTCGAGGGCGCGGGCGAGGCGGATTGCGCTCGAAGGCGTCATCTGGCCGTGGGTGCCGATCAAAAGGTCGGCCGAGGCCCCGACGGCTTGCCGCACGGCTGCGACGTAGGACTCGGCCTCCTGCAAGCGGGACGTGGTGAGCTGGCGGGGGTCGAGGGCCGAGTAGCTCACGATCGGGTCGAACTTGACCGCCGTAAACCCCTGGCGGACGTAGCCGGCGGCACGCTCGGCCCCGAGGGCAGGGTCTGTGTAGACGGACTCGTCCGAGCCGGGCGCGGGATAGATGTAGGTGTAGGAGCGGAGGCCCTCGCGCACCTTGCCGCCGAGCAGGGCATAGACGGGTTTTCCGAGCTCCTTTCCGATGATGTCCCAGCAGGCGGTCTCGAGGCCGCTCAGGATCGCCACGAGGGAGGTGTCGGGCCGCTGGGTGTAGCCGCGCGAGTAGATGACCCGCCAGAGCCGCTCGATGTCGAAGGGGTTGGCGCCGACGAGCGAGCGGCCGGCGACGTCGGCGACCATCTCGACGACGGCGGGCGGGAGGAACGGCGGGGCGTAGATCTCTCCGAGACCGCTCACGCCGCCGTCGGTCGTCACCCGGACGAAGATCCAGTAAGACCCGCCCAAGTGCGGCGGCGGGGTCCCGACGACCACCGTTTCGACATCGACGATGCGCACGGTGCTCAGGCCCTCTCGCTCGGGCCGAAGGAAACGACCGCTCGCAGCTGCTCGCCGCGGCGCGCAGACGCCATCGCCTCGTCTATGCGATCGAGCTCGAAGCGCTGCGAGATCAGCTCGTCGAGCTTCAACCGGCCCGCCTGGTAGAGCCCGACGAGACGGGGGATGTCGCGGGCGGGGTCCGAGTCGCCCATCTTGCTCCCGATCACTCGCTGGCCCGAGTCGGAGATGACGAGCGGGTCGAGGGAGACCGTCGCGCCGCTCGGTGTCATGCCTACGAGCACGAGCGCCGCCCCCCGCCCGAGCATCCGGGCTCCGTCCTCTACGAGGCGGGCGAGGCCGGCCGCGACGAAGACGTAGTCCGCCCCGTGGCCCCCGGTGATCTCGGCGACAGCTTCGACGGCGTCCCTCGCTGAGGAGTCGACCGTGTCGGAGGCCCCGAAGTGGCGGGCCGCCGTGAGCTTCTTGTCGACGACGTCGACGGCTACGACCTGGGAAGCGCCGGCGAGGGCGGCGCCTTGGACGCAGTTGAGGCCTACGCCGCCCGTCCCGAGCACGACGACTCGGCTGCCCGCTTCGACGCCTGCGGTGTTCGTGACGGCGCCGAAGCCGGTGAGCACGCCGCAGGCGAGAAGGCACGCCGCCTCGGGCGAGACCTCCAACGGGAGATCGACGACCTGGGAGCGGTGCACGGTCACGAGCTCCGCAAAGGCAGCCGTGCGCATACCCTGGTGGACCGGCGACCCGTCAGGGCGCGACAGTGTCGGTCCGGGCCCTTCTGATGGCGGCTCGGCGCACAGCGCAGGGCGCCCCTGGCGGCATCGCCGGCAAGTGCCGCAGGAACGGATCAGAGTGACGACGACGCGGTCTCCCGGCCTCAGGCCGCTCACCTCGCATCCGACCTCCTCGACGACCCCGGCGGCCTCGTGGCCGTAGACGGCCGGGAGCGTTCCTCCCCAAGCGCCTTCGGCGTAGGCGACGTCGCTGTGGCAGATGGCGCAGGCCTCCACCCGCACGAGTACCTCGTGCGCCGAGGGGGCGCGAATCTGGAGCTGCTCGACGGCGAGGGGCGCGCCGAAGCTGCTGCAGACGGCGGCCCTCACGGGAGCGAACCTAGCCGCAGCGCCCGAGACGAGCAGCGGAGCCGCATGGTTGGTCTACGGTGCGAGTCGGGTCAATAGGGAAGGAGTGGCGCCCGATGGGA
>JBOGHY010000124.1:0-5579 GCA_050742375.1 Acidimicrobiales bacterium
GGCTCAGGCGCGGGTGAGGTAGTCACCGCTTCGAGTGTCGACCTTGATCCTGTCGCCCGGGTTGACGAAAAGCGGCACCTGCACGACGAGGCCGGTCTCCAAGGTGGCCGGCTTGCGCGCACCCGAGACCCGGTCTCCCTGGAGGCCGGGCTCGGTCTCGGCGACGGCAAGCTCGACGGCGGCGGGGAGGTCGACGTCGACGATCTCGCCCTCGTACATCTGCAGCACCGCCGAGTCACCTTCTTTCAGGTAGATGGCGGCGTCGCCGAGCGAGCCCGGGTCTACGTACAGCTGCTCGTAGGTCGTGTTGTCCATGAAGACGAGCTGCGAGCCGTCGCGGTACAGGTACTGCATCTCCCGCTTGTCGATTACGGCCTGCTCCACCTTCTCGTCGGCACGGAAGGTCCGCTCGAGGACGGCCTTGGTGCGCAGGTTGCGCAGCTTCGTGCGGACGAAGGCACCGCCCTTGCCCGGCTTCACGTGTTGGAACTCGACGATGGCAAAGATCCCGTCGGGCAGCGCGAGCGCCATGCCGTTGCGGATGTCGTTGGTCGAAAGGGGCATCAGAGGACCGTGTCCTTGGTCGATTTGGTGAGGGCTCGAGCGCCGCTGGCAGTTACCACGAGGGTGTCCTCGATGCGGGCTCCGCCGGTGCCCTTGGCGTAGGCGCCAGGCTCGACGGTCACGACTTGGCCCTCGGCGAGGATATCAGTCGATCCCGGGCCGACCGCCGGCGCCTCGTGGATCTCGAGGCCCACCCCGTGGCCGGTCCCGTGCACGAAGAGCTCGCCGAGTCCTGCCTCGGCGAGCGACTCCCGGCAGGCGGTGTCCACCTCGCCCCCGGCGACCCCGGGGCGCAGCGCCCGGACGCCGGCGCGCTGTGCCGCCAGCACGGCGTCGAGCAGCTCGGCAAGCTCCTGGGACTGGAGCGGGCCGACGCAGAGCGTCCGCGTCATGTCCGAGCGGTAGCCGTCGACACCGGCGCCGAAGTCGACGACGACGACGTCGCCCTCGGAGACGACCCGCTCCGACGGGCGGGCGTGGGGAAGCGCACCGTTCGGACCGCTGCCAACGATGGTCTCGAAGGAGACCTCGTCGGCGCCGCGACGTCGCATCTCCCAGTCGAGCTCGAGACCGAACTCGCGCTCCGTCACGCCCTCTTTGAGGCGCGGCTTCACCTGGGCGAAGGCGACGTCGGCGATGTCGGCGGCAAGCTCGATGCGGGCCAGCTCGCCGTCGTCCTTCACGGCCCGAAGCCCCTCGATGAGGCCACGGGTGGCGACGAGCGACGCCAGACCCGGACCGATCGACTCCAACTCCTCCGAAAGCCGCTCTTTTTCGCCCCACGAGATCTCCTCGGCCTCCAGCCCGAGCCGCCGAACGCCCTTGAGGGAGCGGTCGAGCGCCTCGAGCTGTGCCGGCGCGCGCCCGATCTCGATCGATGCCTCGACGCCGGCGGCGCCGAGCTCGTCGGTCGCCTGGTCGCGGTAGCGCCCGTCGCTCAGAAAGACGGCGTCGCGCTCCCTCACGAGGAGCATTCCGGCCGAGCCCGTGAAGCCGGTCAGGTAGCGGAGGTTCACGAGCTTGGTGACCAGGAGGGCGTCGCAGGCGGCCGCGAAGCGCTCCCGAAGGCGATCGAGGCGGGTGCCCACCGCCATCGGAGGGAGCTCTGAGTGGTCCCTGTCGTTCGACACCAGGTCGATGCTAGACAGCGGGCTCTGCGCCGGCGGCGGGCGGGGACGGCGGCACCGGCACGCGGGAAGCGACGAGGCGGGCGGCGGCGTCGACGGCAAGGTCGTAGCCAAGCGCGCCGAACCCCGAGACGCAGCCGTCGGCGACCGGGGCGATCACCGAGGTCCGCCGCCACGGCTCACGCGCGTCCGGGTTGGATACGTGCAACTCGACGACCACGCCGTCGAAGCACGCCAGCGCGTCGGAGAGCGCCCATCCGTAGTGGGTGAGGGCGCCGGCGTTGACGACGATCGCCTCCACCCGCCCCCGGGCGGAGTGCACGGCGCTCACGAGCTCCGCCTCGGCGTCGCTCTGGACGTGCTCCAACTCGAAGCCGTGCTCACCCGCTCTTCGGCGGGAGAGCTCGACGAGGTCGCCGAGCGTCGTGGTCCCGTAGATCTCCGGGTGACGCTCGCCGAGGAGCTGGAGGTTCGGCCCCGACAGCAGCAGGATTGTCCGGCCGTTGCTCATGGTCCCTCCGCTCTCATCGCCCCGATCATCTCGGTCACCGGCTCTGTCGGCACGCCGTGCACCGCTTCGACGCCGGCAGGACCGTCGAGCACGAACGTGAGGTCGCCGCGTGCCTTCTTGTCCCGGCCCATGAGCTCGACGAGCTCGTCGGCTTCGACACCATCGGGAAGAGTCGTGCGAAGCCCGTAACTCTCGACCACGGCAATATGCGTGTCCACGCGGGCATCGTCGATCCGACCCAGGGCGCGCGACAGCCGGGCGGCGAAGACGAGGCCGATCCCGACGGCCTCGCCGTGGCTCAACACGGCCGGTCGGGCACCCGCAGCCCCGGGCGCGTCGGCAGCCCAGCCGGCGGCCTCGAGTGCGTGGGCGAGCGTGTGGCCGTAGTTGAGCACGACGCGCCCGGCCCTGTCGCGCTCGTCGGCTGACACGACGGCTGCCTTGAAGGCGGCGCATCTCGCCACCTGGTCGACGAGAGGGGCCTCGCGCAGGCCGTCGAGGCCGAGGAGCTCGTACTTAGCCAGCTCTCCGCGGCCAGAACGCCACTGCTCCTCGGGAAGACTCGAAAGCGTGTCGGTGTCGCAGATAACCGCGGCCGGCTGCCAGAAGGCTCCGACGAGGTTCTTTCCCTCCGGCAGGTTCACGCCCGTCTTGCCGCCGATGGCAGCGTCGACTTGGGCCAGGAGCGTCGTCGCCACCTGCACGACCGCGGTCCCCCGATGCCAGAGGGAGGCGACAAGCCCGGCGACGTCGGTGACGAGGCCGCCGCCGACGCCGACGACCACGTCTCCTCTGGCTATCCCCGCCCGGGCCAGGCGAGAGCAGCACGCCCCCACCGTCGCGAGCGACTTCGAAGCCTCGCCGCGAGCGATCTCGATCGTCTCGGTCGGAAGTCCTGTGTGCAGGGTCACGGGGATCCCGGCCTGCGTGATCACCGCCGCCCGCCGTGCCGAGGGCGGGATCACCGAGGCAAGCTCGGAAAGGGCGCCGGGGCCTACGAGGATCTCGTAGCTACGCCCACCGAGGCCGACCGCTACGCGCCGCAGCCCGCCGGCGGCGCCCGGTGGCGGCGCAATCGGCCCCGGCGGCCGCGGGCTCCTCAGCGAGCCTCCGCTCATCGGCCCTCCAGGTAGTCCCGAGCCAGCCGGCCAACGCGCTCGGCGATCTGGTGAGGCACGCATCCGTCGACGTCGACCACGGCGTCCGCCATGTGCTGGTAGACCGGCCGGCGGAAAGCATCGAGGCGCTGCAGGACCTCGGCCGGGCTGCCGCCGAGAAGCGGCCTGCCCTGCCCCGAGCCGACGCGGACGGCAAGCGTCGGGGGAGCGGCCCGCAGCCACACGGTCATGCCTGCGACTCGCATGCGGCGGCGAGAGTCCGGGTCGAAGACGGCGCCCCCCGCCACGGCGATCACCGAGGGCACGGCGCGACAGAGGCCAAGGGCGAGAGCCATGCGCTCCTCTGCCCGGAACGCCGCCTCTCCCCGCTCGGCGAAGATCTCCGGCACCGTCCTTCCGGTGCGCGCCACGACCTCGGCGTCGCTGTCCCAAAACGGTCGCCGGAGGCGGCCGGCGACGATCCTTCCGATCGTCGTCTTGCCGGCTCCCATCATGCCGACGAGAAGGACGTGCTCAGCCATCGCCGAGCGCCGCCACAGCAGAGGGAGTCTCGTGGACGGCGCCGGCGAAGCCCTCCGCGTTCCTCCGCAGCTCGGCGACGGAGTCGCCGCCGAACTTCCTGAGCGCCTCGGCCGCGAGCACGAGGGCGACCATCGTCTCCGCGACCACCCCCATGGCCGGCACTGCGGTCACGTCGGTGCGCTCCTTGAAAGACACCGTCGAGTCCTTGGTGGCCGTGTCGACGGTTTCGAGCACGGGACGGTTGAGCGTCGCGAGAGGCTTCATCGAGGCCCGGACGACGAGGAGGGCCCCCGTCGAGATGCCACCCTCGACGCCTCCTGCCCGCGACGTAGGGCGCACGTAGCCGGCGTCGTCGTCCCAGGTGATGGCGTCGTGCGCCTCCGAGCCGCGCTGCGTCGAGACGGCCATGCCGTCGCCGACCTCGACCGCCTTCACGGCCTGGATGCTCATGACCGCCTGGGCCAGGAGGCCGTCGAGCTTGCGGTCCCAGTGGACGTGGCTGCCGAGGCCGACCGGTACGCCGTAGCCGAGTACCTCGACGGCTCCGCCGAGCGAGTCGCCGGCCTTGGCGGCGGCCTTGATCTCGGCCACCATCGCCTCCTCTGCGCCTGGGTCGAAGCTGCGCACCGACGAAGCGTCGACCGCCTCGAGATCCGGCGGGAGCGGGCGAGCTCCCCGCGGCGCGGTCGCCGTCCCGATGGCGACGACGTGGCTCAGCACCGAGATGCCGAGCTCGCCTAAGAGCGACTTCGCCAGGCACCCGGCAGCCACCCTGGCTGCGGTCTCGCGCGCCGACGCCCGCTCAAGCACGTCGCGGGCGTCCGAGAAGCCGTACTTCTGCATCCCCGCCAGGTCGGCATGGCCCGGCCGGGGGGTCGTCAGCTCCTTCTGCGGCGTGCCCGGGGCGGGCGACATCTCCTCGGTCCACTTCGGCCACTCGGTGTTGGCGATCTCGATCGCCACGGGCGATCCGAGCGTGCGGCCGTGGCGAACGCCGCCGAGGAGGGTGATCTCATCGCGCTCGAAGCGCATGCGCGGTCCCCTCCCGTAGCCGAGGCGGCGCCGCGCGAGCTCACCGGCGACCTCGCCGGCGGTCACGCGAAGCCCCGAGGGCAAGCCCTCGACGACCACGACGAGCGCCTTGCCGTGCGACTCACCAGCGGTGAGAAAGCGCAACATCGCCCAAAGCTACCGGCCCGAGGGCCCGACACCTCCTACGACGAAGCTCGCCGTTACCCTCGACGCGCGACGAGCCTTGGAGGTGGAGAGGAGCCTGCATGTCCACCGGCGAGACCGCGATCCTTGACGAGGCCTACGAGCGCCTCCACGCGACCGGAGCCGAGTTCGAGGGCTGGCTGTCCAATCACGGCCCGATGGCCGCCGGGGCCATGGTCCGCAGGGGCCACGCGACAGAGGTGCCTCGGTGGCTCGACCGGGGTGGCGGCGGCGGCCACCCACGGCGTGATCCGGGTCGGGCATGCCGTACGGGCGCTGCTCGAGGACGGCGAGGACGGGCTCCACCTGGACGAGCTCGCCCACGGCCTCGCCTACTGGGCTGCGCGCTTCCAGCCCGTCCCGGGACCTGCCGCCGGCGAGACGCGAGGCGCCGGCGAGCCCGGGTCGCGGGGCACCGGCGAGACGCGGGGCACCGGCGACGGCAGGCGCCCGCCCGCCGAGCTGCTCGAGGCGGTGCCGCGCATCGCCGATCAGTCGGGCGGCGTCCGCGAACGGCTCGAC
>JBOGHY010000125.1:0-10149 GCA_050742375.1 Acidimicrobiales bacterium
CCATCGGTCCCCGCCTCGCCGGTCTGCTCGGTCAACCCTTGAGCGAGGAGGAGCGCGAGACGGCACGCACCCTCGTGGCGAGCTCGCCCGGCATCCTCGCCGCCAGCGCCCTCGCCACCGAATATGCGGACCGGGCCTGTACGGCTGCGGCCGCTTTGGGCTCGGGAGCCGTTCCGGACAGCCTCGCTCGGATGGCGGCGCTCGTGGCGGAGGATCTCCAGCAATCCGCCGAGCGCGCCCGCAGCCACTTCGCCATCCTCGCCGGCTGAGTCGGAAGGCCGGCTCCTCGCCGACCGGGGCTCCTCGCCGACCGGGGCTCCTCGCCGACCAAGCCTCCTCGGCCCTAGACCTGGACCTCCTCCGAGCCGGCCTCGGGCCGAAGCGCCGGGAACAAGAGCACCTCGCGGATGTGGCTCACGTCGGTGAGCAGCATCACCAACCGGTCGATACCAAGTCCGATGCCGCCCGTCGGCGGCATGCCGTGTGCCAGAGCGCGCAGGAACGGCTCGTCGAGCGACATCGCCTCGGCGTCGCCGGCGGCGGCGGCGGCCTGCTGGGCGACGAAGCGAGCCCGCTGGTCGTCGGGGTCGATGAGCTCGCTGTAGCACTCGGCGATCTCTTGCCCGGCGGCCACCGAGGTGGCCCGCTCGACGTAGCCGGGCTTGGATCGGTGCTTGCGGGTGAGGGGGGAGACCGACTCGGGGTAGTCCATGACATGGACCGGCTCCCACAGCTTCGGCTCGGTGGTCTTCTCGTAGATCTCGGCGACGATCTGGCCGTTGTCGAAGCTCTCGTCGAGCTCGACGCCGAGGCGGCCCGCCCGGCGCACAAGCTCGGGACGCTTCATCGAGACGTCGAGCTCCGCCCCGGTCACCTCCTCGATCACCTCGATGAGGCTTGCCCGGCGCCAGGGCGGGCTCAAGTCGAGCGGGCGCCCCTGGTAGACGAGCTGGGTGCCACCGGCGGCGACCGAGGCGGCGCCGGAAACGAGGTGCTCGACCAGCTCGGCCATGTCGAGGTAGTCGGCGTGCACCTGGTAGGCCTCGAGCATCGTGAACTCGGGGTTGTGAGCGGCGTCGACGCCCTCGTTGCGGAAGATCCGCCCGAGCTCGTAGACCCGTTCGAAGCCGCCGACGACGAGGCGCTTCAGGTAGAGCTCGGTGGCGATGCGCAAATAGAAGTCGGCGTGCATGGACTGGAAGTGGGTGACAAAGGGGCGGGCGTTGGCGCCCCCGTGCAGAGGCACGAGGACGGGAGTCTCCACCTCGACGAAGCAGCGGGCGTCCATGAGGGAGCGAACCTCCGAGACGACCGCCGAGCGCCGGAGGAACCGCTCTCGGACGCCCTCGTTGGCCCACAGGTCGACCTCTCGCTGGCGGTAGCGCAGGTCCGGGTCCCGCATCCCCCGCCACTTGTCACCGAAGCCGAGGCGCGTCGCCGCCAGCAGTGACCAGGTGGAGACCCGCACCGAAAGCTCTCCCCTGCGGGTGCGCACCACCTCTCCGGTGGCGGCCACCCAGTCCCCGAGGCTCAACCTGGAGAATTCGTCGAAAGCCGCCGTCGTGCCGAACACGCCCCACAACTGGATCCGGCCCGTCCAGTCGGCCATCGTGGCAAAACAGAGCTTTCCCTGGCGGCGCATCAGCACGAGGCGGCCCGAGACGGTGACGACGTCGCCCGAGGACTCGCCCGGGGTGAGATCCTCGTGGCGGCCTACGACGTCGGCGGCCGGAAGGACTCCCTCGACGCGGTAGGGGACGGGGCTGCTCACGACGGCCGGGCGCCGGTGCGATCGGCGTTTCGGGCAAAGACGATGCGCAGCCCGTGCAGGGTGAGCCACGGCTCGTGGTGCTGCACGACCCGGGACAGCGGTCGTACGAGAGGCGCCAGCCCCCCCGTCGCTATCACCGTCGCCTCGCCGATCTCCTCGGCGATGCGGCTGCAGACGCCGTCGACAAGGGCGGCATTGCCGTAGATCACCCCCGACTGGATCGACTCCACGGTGGACTTGCCGATGACGCCTCGCGGCTCGACGAGCTCGACGCGGCGCAGGGCGGCCGCCTCTGCGAAGAGGGCCTTCGTCGAGATCTCGATGCCGGGAGCGATCGCCCCACCCACGTACTCGCCGGCGGCCGATATGACGTCGAAGGTGGTCGCCGTGCCGAGGTCAACCACGATGAGGGGCGGGTCGAACAGGTCGAGCGCCCCGACGGCGTTGGCGATGCGGTCGGCGCCGACCTCCTTCGGGTTGTCGTAAAGGATCGGCATGCCGGTGCGCACGCCAGGCTCGAGCACGACCGTCGGGACCGAGAACCACCGCTCCGACATCTCGCGAAGCGCCGTGGTGGCGCTCGGCACCGACGACGAGATGACGATGCCGCTCAGCTCCCGCCCGAGCTCCTCGCGCCGGACCTCGATGCCGGCGAGGTCGAGCAGCTCGACGACGAGGAGGGCGTGCTCGTCCGGCGTCCGCTCGGCGACCGTGGCGACCCGCCAGTGGAACCCGAGGCCCTCGAGCTCCTCGCCCGAGCGCCCCGGGCGCCGGCCGTCGTGCTCGGGCACGGTCGCCGGGTCGAACAGGCCTATCACCGTGTGGGTGTTGCCGACGTCGATTGCGAGCAGCACGGGAACGGTCTAGCCGGGCCTGGGCCTAGGCGAGGAGGTCGAGGCCGATGTCGAGGACGGGGGCCGAGTGCGTAAGGGCTCCGACCGAGACGAGATCTGCGCCGGCGGCGGCAAAGGCTCCGACCGTCTCGAGGGTGATCCCGCCCGACGCCTCGACGAGCACGCGGCTCGCCCGGCGGTCCCCCGCCGCGCCCCGGGGAGGCGATCCGGAGCTCTCTCGGGCAAGGGCGACGCAGGCGGCCACCTCGCTCGGGGTCATGTTGTCGAGCAGCAGCATGGTGGCACCGGCCTCGAGCGCTTCGGAGACTTGCGACAGGTTCTCGCACTCGACCTCGACCATCCGTCCCGGCCACATCTCGAGGGCAGCGGCGGCGGCTTCTGAGATCGACATCCCCCCGAGGTGGTTGTCCTTCACGAGTACGCCCTCGGACAGGTTCGCCCGGTGGTTTCGCCCCCCTCCCGCCCTCACGGCGGCCTTCTCGAGAGCCCGCAGGCCCGGCGTCGTCTTGCGAGTGTCGAGCACCCGGCACGCCGGGTTGGCCGCCTCGGCGGCGTCGACGTAGCGCCGGGTCAGGCTGGCGACGCCGGAGAGGTGCGAGAGGAAGTTGAGGGCGACCCGCTCGGCCGTCACGATCGAGGCGAGGCTGCCCGAGACCGTGCCGATCTCGCCTCGGATCGCCACGCGGTCCCCATCCGAAAGCCCCCACTTCACGCGTAGGCCGGGGTCGACCGATCCGAGCGCCTCGGCGGCGCAGGCGACGCCGGCGACGACTCCCGCCGCCCGGGCGACGAAGGCCGCCGTGGTCTGGCGCCCCGCCGGCACGAGCGAGGCCGTGAGGTCGCCTAAGGGCAGCAGATCCTCGGCCAGGGCTGTCGCCACGGCGGCGCGGACGGCGTCAGGGGGCGGCTCGACGCCGGGCATGCCCAGCTCCTCAGCCCCCGCCGTGCACGAGCGACACCGGGGCGGAACGATACGGGCCGGCGAACGAGCCGTGGACGAAGCGGCACCGGAAAGCCTCGCTCGCCGAGGGGAGCTCTCTCCGGCGGTGTGCCCCGCGACTCTCGAGGCGGGCCCCGGCGGCGGCCACGAGCGCCGAGCCCACCTCGACGAGGTTGGCCAGCTCGGCCGCCTCGTTCGAGCCCGAGGGGTCGATGTGGCCGAAGCGCACGTCCTCGAGGAGGCGCGCCGCCTCGGCCAGGCCGGCGGCGTCGCGTATCACTCCGGCATGGGCGGTCATCGCCCGTTGCAGCTCCGCCCGACCGGGAGGCGGCCGCGCGGCGGCAGAGCGGCCCACCTGGGCCCGCCGCGGCGCCCGCCGCGAGCGGGCCGAGCGGGGGAGGCTGCGGAGCGGGATCTGGGCCCGGCCGTCGGTGACCCCCCCACCCTGGCCGCCCTTTCCCGAGGCGATGGCGTCGACGACGCGGGCGCCGAAGACCATCCCCTCGAGGAGCGAGTTCGATGCGAGGCGGTTCGCCCCGTGCACCCCGCTGCAGGCCACCTCGCCGGCGGCCCAAAGTCCCGGCAGCGCCGTCGCCCCGTCGAGATCGGTGAGGACGCCGCCGCAGAGGTAGTGAGCCGCCGGAGCGACGGGGAGCCACTCGGCCGAGGGATCGAGCCCGGCCTCGGCGAGAGCGGCGTGGATGGTCGGGAAGCGGCGGGCGAATTCCTCGAGACCGGTGCAGTCGAGGAAGACGTGCTCGCCGCCTTCCTCCGACAGCTTTCGGGCGATGGCGGCACTCACGACGTCGCGGGACTCGAGCTCGTCGACAAAGCGCCGCCCGGCGAGGTCGCGCAGCACCGCCCCATGACCGCGAAGCGCCTCGGAGATGAGCGGGCGCGGCATGGCCCGGTGGTGGAGGGCCGTCGGGTGGAACTGCACGAACTCGACGTCCGCCACGGGTACCCCCGCCCGCAGCGCCATGGCGAGACCGTCGCCGGTCGCCTCTGTCGGATTCGTCGTGACCGAGTAGAGCTGGCCGGCTCCCCCAGAGGCAAGGACCGTGTCGGCGGCCACGAGCTGGGCGACCGAGCCGCCGGCGAGCCGGGCGGTCACGCCCCGGCAGCGGCCGCCCTCCACGAGCAGGTCGAGGGCGAAGGCGTGCTCGAGGACGGCTGCGGCGCTCTCCTCGACGGCGGCGACGAGGGCTCGCTCGACCTCGACGCCCGTCGCTGTGCCCCCGGCGTGCAGCACCCGGGCCGTCGAGTGGCCCCCCTCGCGGGCGCGGGCGAGCTCGCCGCCCGGTCCGCGGTCGAAGACCGCCCCGAGGGCGATCAGCTCGGAGACGCGCTGCGGCCCCTCGTCGACGAGGACCCGCACGGCAGCCTCGTCGCAGAGCCCCGCCCCGGCGCGCAGGGTGTCGGCGAGGTGCAGGTCGGTGGAGTCCTCGTCGCCCGGCAGCACGGCAGCCACGCCGCCCTGAGCGAAGCGGGTGGCGGACTGCTCGAGCTCGCCCTTTGTGACCACGCCGACGCGGGCTCCTTCGAGACGGGCGAGGCGCACCGCCGCGGTGAGCCCCGCCACGCCGCTCCCGATGACGAGGACGTCGAGCTCTGGGGCGCCGCCCCGTCCGGCCGGGCTCACCGATCCAGGTCGGGCGCCGCGTCCACGCCGAGGTTGTCGATGAGGCGGACGGGGCCGACCTCGGCGGCGACGAGCAGGCGAACCGGGCCGGCGATCTCGTCGATCGGCATCAACCGGGCCGGATCGGCGACGCCGGCGTAGATCGGGACGAGGCGGCTTTCGATGTCGAGGACGTGGGACATCTCCGACTCGACCGCCCAGGCCTCGCGCTCGCCCGCCTCTATCGCCCCTCGGCCGGCTTCGAGCGCCCGGTAGAGCGCCGTCGCGGCGGCGCGCTGCTTCGCGCCGAGGAGGGCGTTGCGGCTGGACAGGGCGAGGCCGTCGGGCTCACGCACGGTCGGGCAGGCGACGATGGCGGCGTCGACGTCGAGATCGGCCACGAGGCGGCGGACCACCATGAGCTGCTGATAGTCCTTCTCCCCGAAATAGGAGCGGCAAGTCCCGACGAGGTTGAGGAGCTTGGTCACCACGGTAGCCACCCCCTCTAGGTGGCCGGGACGGGAGGCGCCCTCGTAGTGCTTGCCGAGAGAGGCGGGGACGACGACGACCCCGGGCTCTCCCTCGGGGTACATCTCCTCGGCTGTGGGCGTGAAGACGGCCGCTGCTCCGGCAGCCTCGCAGGTGGACAGGTCGGAGCCGAGGTCGCGGGGGTAGGCCTCGAGGTCGGTGCCGCTGGCGAACTGGAGCGGGTTCACGAATAAAGACACGACGACGGAGTCGCCGTTTCGCGTCGCCGCCTCGACCAAAGAGAGGTGCCCGGCATGAAGCGACCCCATCGTCGCGACAAGACCGATGTTGGCCCCGGCGCTTCGCAGCGCCGCGGCAGAAGAGCGAAGCTCGGCGCGAGTCCCTAGGACGTCCACGCTCTGGCGGTTCGGGCTGTGCGGGCGGCGAGGCGCCCGGCGAGTGCGACGCCTGCGTCGTAGCCCTCGCGCTCTCTCTCGGCAAGAGCGGAGCGGTGCGCCTCGATCGTGAGACGGTCCCCCCTCGACGCCGGTCCGGTGAGGGCGCCGGCCGGTCCGAGCATCGCCACGTCCTCGAGGGCGCCCCGGGCGAGGGGCAGGAAGGCCTCGAGCGGCAGGCCGACGCTCTGTGCCACCCGCTCGACCTGGCCCATGAGGGCTACGAGATGGTTGGCGGCGATGCAGGCCGCCGCGTGATAGGCGGCCCGGTCCGCCGCCGCCACGACTATGGGATGGCCGCCGAGCCCGAGGGCGAGGTCGGTCGCGACGTGGTCTCCCGCTACCGCAAAGAAGGCCCCTCCGCTCAAGCGGAGCGCCCCGACGACCGGATCCGGCATCGTGACGAGGGGATGGAGGGACGCCCGGCGCTCGTGAGGGCCGAGGACGTCGAGGCCGAGCGAGCCCGACAGGTGCACGATGGCGGCGGCCGCATCCGGGGCGATCACGCTCGCGGCCGGCTTCACGATGCGGTCCGGCACGGCGAGCAGCACGGCGTCGACGTCCCTGGCGGCATCGCTCCAGTCGTCGGTACGGTGCAGGATCCCGGCCACCTCGTGGCCGGTCTGCGAAAGGGCGGTCCCAAAGGAGCGGCCGGCGCGGCCACCCCCGACAATGCGGATCCTTGACATCAAAGCCTCGCTTCCGTTCCAGCCCCGTCTCGGGGTGCCGGGCGTGTCTCAGCTGGTGACGAGATTAGCCACACGGCGGACCTGGCGATCGACCTCGGCCGCCCCGAGGCGCTCCCTCCATCGGGGCGGCACCTTGGAGGGGTCGAGATCCTCCAGGGGGGCGAGCACGAAGGCGCGGTCGCCCATGCGAGGGTGGGGCACCGTGAGCTCTGGAGCAGCTATGACGAGGTCGTCGACGAGCAGGACGTCGATGTCAAGGGTACGGGGACCGTTCTTCTCCGTTCGCACCCGCCTCGCCTCGCCTTCGAGGGCCTGGGCGGCCTCCAGCAGCTCTTTTGGAGAGAGCTTCGTCTCCAGGCGTACGACGAGGTTCAGGTAGGGATCCTGGGCGGGCCCACCGACCGGCTCGGTCTCGTAGAGGGGCGACAGCTCGAGGCCCGGGTCGAGGCGACGCAGTCCCTCGACGGCCCTCGCCAGGTGGGACCGGCGGTCGCCGAGGTTCGAGCCGAGGCCGAGGAAGGCGATCACGTGGAGCTCTGCCGCTCGCCCGGACGCCCCTCGGCCTGCGGCCGGCCCCTCTCCCGCCGCAGGCGGACGGCGACCGCGTCCAGGTGATGAGGGAGGGGAGGGCGGGGCTTTCGTACCTCGACCGTGACGGCCCGTACCTGGCCATGGCCGAGGACGGCGGTGGCGATGGCGCCGGCGAGCGCCTCGAGGAGGAGGAAGCTCTCGTCCTCGACGAGGCGGGCGACCTCGGCGCACAGCTCCCCGTAGTCGAGCGTCGCCGCCAGGTCGTCGCGCCCGGCCGCCTCGGCCAGGTCGAGCTCGACGTCGATGTCGACCTCGAAGGGCTGGGCACGCTGGCGCTCCTCTGCAAGGACGCCGTGGCGCCCGAGGACGGCGAGGTTGCTCACGACGACGTGGTCGCTCACGCGCTCTCCGGCGGCTGCTCGCTCTCACGGGGGCGGCCGTTCTCCTGCATGCGCCCTGCGGCGCCCGGGCCCGGGCCTTCGAGGGCGGCGACCGCCGCTACGACGCCCCGCCCGACGGTGCCCATCTGGCGCTTCAGGATCTGCTCGACGACGGTGATCGCCCGCGGCTCGCCTTGGAGGATCCCGCTCCAGAGCAGGTAGCCCGCCACCACCCCCACCAGCCGGTCCGACAGCTCGTCCTGGTGGAGGAGGAGCCGCTCGCCGCTGCGCAGCCACCCGTGCATGCAGGCGTACAGCTCGCCGAGGGTGGGCTCGAGCTCGGCACCTGGGGGGAGCGGGAAGTGCGACCAGACGAGTCCGAGCTCGCTGTAGGCGTGCAGGTTGTGAGAGGAGGCAAGCAGGGAGACGACCCGGTCGACGTGCTGCGCCCGCAGCCACAAGAGCTCCTCCTGGCGGCGCACCTTTCGGTGATTGGCGCCGTAGCCGCCGGGTCGCTCGCTCACGGCGAGGCGGTCCTTTATGACCCACGAGAAGCTGCGGGGCATGATCCCCGCCGCCCATCGGCCCCTCATCGGCTTGCTCGAGTCGCCGGCAACGGCCCGACGAGGGCGGCGGCGCGAGCCGTGGCGGTGACGTCGTGCACCCGCACGGCTGCGGCTCCGGCCGCCATGGCGACGACCGCGGAGGCGAGCGATCCCTCGAACCGCTCCTCGGCGGGGCTCGGCGGCCCGTCGAGCTCGCCCGCCTCGATCCGCCCGAGGAAGGTCTTGCGGCTCGTGCCGACGAGCACCGGGTAGCCGAGGTCGACGATCCTGGCAAGGTCGGCAAGAAGGCGCAGGTTGTGGTGCGCCGTCTTTCCGAAGCCGACGCCGGGGTCGACCCAGACCTCCTCCACGCCCATCGCCCGGGCGCTCGCGGCCCGCTCTGCGAGGTATGCGGCTACCTCGGCCACGACGTCGTCGTAGCGCGGGTCCTCCTGCATGTCCGCCGGCGTGCCCTTGCGGTGCATCGCCACGAAGGCGGCACCCGTCTCGGCCGCCACGCCTGCGAGCGAGGCCGATACGTCGTTCAGCATGCTCGCCCCGCAGGCGACGGCTCGCCTTGCCACCTCGGCTTTGGTCGTGTCGATCGAGACCCGCGCCTCTCTGGCGAGGATCTCGACGACGGGCAGCACCCTGTCGAGCTCCTCCGAAAGGGCGACGGGGGGAGCGCCCGGCCTGGTGGACTCCCCGCCGACGTCGACGATGTCGGCGCCCTCGGCGATCATCTCGCGGCCGTGGGCGACCGCTGCGGCGTGGTCGAAGTACCTCCCGCCGTCGTAAAAGGAGTCGGGGGTGACGTTGAGCACGCCCATCACGAGGGGACGCATCACCTGTCGAATTGTAGAAGCTTCAGCCGATGGCGGCCCGGGCGCCGCCATGGACGAAGGCCATGGCCTCCGCTCTCGTCCTCGTGTCGCGGCGGAACAGCCCCCGCACGGCCGAGGTGACCGTCACCGAGCCCGGCTTTCTCACTCCCCGCATCGACATGCACAAATGCTCGGCCTCCAAGACGACGAGCACCCCGCGGGGATCGAGCGCCCGCTCGATGGCATCGGCGATCTGGGTCGTCATGCGCTCCTGCAGCTGCAGGCGCCGGGCATAGCCGTCGACGACGCGTGCGAGCTTGGACAGCCCGGTGATGCAGCCGTCGGCCGAGGGGATGTAGGCGACGTGCGCCTTGCCGAGGAAAGGGACGAGGTGGTGCTCGCAGAGCGAGGCGAAGGAGATGTCGCGGACCATCACCATCTCGTCGTGCTCGGCGGCGAAGGTCACCGAGAGGAACTTCGCCGGGTCGTCGTCGCTGCCGTCGAAGAGCTCCTCGTACATGGCGGCCACTCTCTCGGGGGTCCGCCTGATGCCCTCCCGCTCCGGGTCGTCCCCGACGGCACGTAGCAGCTCGGTCACAGCCGCCTTTACGGCCGAGGAGTCGACGCTCACGCCGTCTCCGGCTCCCCTCCCACGTAGATGCGCAGGTCCGGAAGGTTCCGGTAGCGCTCGGCGACGTCGAGCCCGTAGCCCACCACGAAATCGGGCGGGATCTCGAAGCCGACGTAGGCGAGGTCGAGATCGACGCGCTGCTGGCCCGTCTTGAGCAGCAGGGTGCAGACGGCGAGCGACTCGGGCGCCCGGGCCAAGAGGCTCTTTCGCAGGTACGAGAGGGTGAGGCCGCTGTCGACGATGTCCTCCACGATGACGACGTGCCGGCCGGTGAGGTCCAAGTCGAGGTCCTTCACGATCCGGACGACGCCGGACGTCTTGGTCGCCGCCCCGTAGGACGAGACGGCCATGAAGTCCATCTCCACGGGCAGCGAGATCGCCCGCGCAAGGTCCGCCAGGAAGACGAAGGCACCCTTCAGCACCCCGACCAGAAGTGGCGG
>JBOGHY010000126.1:0-6234 GCA_050742375.1 Acidimicrobiales bacterium
AGAAGGTGCAGCTCGGCGGCATCATGGGTGGCAGGCGGGTCGACGAGGTGGCGGACAACGTCTTCAAGGTGCCGAGCCGCATCAACTCGACATGGGGTGGGAACCTCGTCGACATGGTGCGGTCCACCCGACTCCTCGAGCTCGTCGAGTCGGGCGACGCGATGGCGAACGCGAGCGCCCGCGGTGAAGAGCTTCTCACCGACCTCCAGTCGATCGCGGCGGGCTCGGCCGCTGCGACCAACCCGCGCGGCCGGGGGCTTCTTGCCGCCATCGACGTCCCGGACAGCGCCTTTCGCGACGAGGCGCTGGCACGGCTCCGCGACGAGGAGCACGTGCTCGCCCTTTCCTGCGGGGAACGCTCCATCCGCTTACGGCCCTCACTCGCGGTCAGCGCCGAGGAGGTGAGCGCCTGCTGTGAGGGCCTCGAAAGGGTGCTCGCAAGGATGGAGGGCGCCAAGTGAGCTCTCGCAAGTGCTCCTCGGTCGTCGCAGGCAAGATCACAGACGACGACTCGGGCGGCATCCTGTTGTCGCGAAACCCCGCTCATCTCGACGACGTCGTCGCCGAGGTCGCTCTCGGATCGGGCGCGACCTACCTCAAGGCGCTGCGGAGCGCCCGGGCCGCCCAGCCGTCCTGGTCCAAGGTGCCCGCCCCAGTCAGGGGGCGCACCGTCGCCGAGATCGGCCGGATCGTCGAGCACAACAAGGAACCGCTCGCTCGGCTCATCACCCGCGAGGTCGGAAAGCCCTACGTCGAGTCTCTCGGCGAGGTGCAGGAGATCATCGACACCTGCGACTTCTTTCTCGGCGAGGGCCGGCGCCTCTACGGCGAGACCGTCCCCTCGGAGATGCGCGACAAGGCCCTTTTTACCTACCGGATGCCCGTAGGGACCCTCGCCGTCATCACCGCCGGCAACTTCCCCGTGGCCGTGCCGTCGTGGTACCTCGTGCCAGCGCTTTTGTGCGGCGACACTGTCGCTTGGAAGCCGGCGGAGTACTCCGCCGGCGTTGCGACGGCACTCTATGAGTGCTTTGCCGCCGGCGGGCTGCCCGACGGGGTGCTGAACCTCGTCCTGGCGGACGGGGCAGCGACATTTGCCGGACTCGAGGCGGGCCTGTCCGAGGCCATTTTGGACAAGGTCGGCTTCACGGGCTCGTCGGCCGTCGGCTCGCGGATCGGCGAGCTGTGCGGGCGCCATCTCCAGTCGCCCTGCCTCGAGCTCGGCGGGAAGAACCCGATGGTCGTCATGTCGGACTGCGACCTCGACCTCGCCGTCGAGGGTGCCCTCTTCTCCGGCTTCGGCACGGCCGGCCAGCGCTGCACCTCCCTCGGCACGGCGATCGTGCAGGAGCCGGTCCACGACGAGTTCGTCGCCCGGCTGACCTCACGCCTCGACGCCGCTGCGCTCGGGGACCCCTTCTCCGAGGTGCTCTACGGGCCGATGCTCGACGAGCGCTTCGCCGCGCGCTTCTCCGGCTACTTCGTCGAGCTCGTCGAGGACCATCACCGGCTCGTCGGCGGAGGGCCCACCGGCCGCATCACCGCGGCGGCGCCCCGGGCGGGCTTCGTCGGCGACCCCGACGAAGGCGTCTTCTGCCACCCGACGATCCTCGACGGGGTCCGCATCGACGACGCCATCGCCCGCACCGAGACTTTCGGCCCCATGATCGGCGTCGCCGGCTTCGCCGAGCTCGACGAGGCGATGGCGATCGCCAATTGCTCGGGCTACGGCCTCTCGTCGGCGATCTACACAGCCTCGCCCGAGACGGTCTTCGCCTTCCGAAACGCCATCTCGGCCGGGATGGTGAGCGTCAACAACTCGACCTCGGGTGCCGAGGCGCACCTTCCCTTCGGCGGCAACGGCCGTTCGGGAAACGGCAGCCGGCAGTCTGGCAAGTGGGTGCTCGACCAGATGACGCGCTGGCAGTCGGTGAACTGGGACTACTCCGGCCACCTGCAGCGCGCCCAGATGGACACCGATCCCGTCGTCGCCGACCGGGCCTACCGCGTCGAGCCCTGAGCCCGAGGCGACTTACCCTTGTTGTCGCTCGGCTGGCGGATCGGCTGGGAAACAGCAACGACCGGGGGCCGGGAGGTGCCCGCGTAGGGGCGGGCCATCGGGCCGATGGCGTCGAGATCGACCTCGACGAGGAAGGGCTTCCCACGGGCGAGCGCCCGACGGAGCACCGTCTCGTACTCACGCGCCGAGGCGACCCGCTCGGCCTCGACGCCGAGTGCCGTGGCGACGCCGACGAAGTCGGGCCTGCCGAGCTCCACGCCGAGGCGACGGCCGTACTGACGGTCCTGGACGTTGCGCAGGATGCCGTAGCCGCCGTCGCAGAAGCAGAGCACCACGACGGGCAGGTGCTCGGCGGCGATCGTTGCGAGCTCACCGATGGCGAGCATGAACCCGCCGTCGCCGGCGACCAGCACCACCGGCCGGCCCGTGCCGACGGCGGCACCGATGGCATGAGGAAGGCCGAGGCCGATGGCGAACCCGTTCGGCATGATCGTCGTTCGAGGTCCCGAGACCGGCAACAGCCTGTTGGCCCAGGTGTAGGCCGAGATCGTCGAGTCCTTCACCACGACGGTACCCGGAAGCAGGCAGCGCGCCGTGGCGTCGAGAAGGGCTTCGTGGGTGCCGAGGCTCGAGCGCAGCTTCGTCCGCGCCGCCGCCGCCACTGAGGCGACGCGGTCGCTCCAGGATGGCTCGGTCGCCTGGCGCCCACCGACGCCGCGCCCGGCCAGCTCGTCGAGGATCGACCGGACGGCGGCGCGGGCGTCCCCGGTGACCGCCACCGAAGCCGGGTAGTTGCGTCCGGGGCGCGAGGGGTCGAGGTCGATCTGGACCACCACGGCGGGAAGCTCCATCGTCCAGTTCTCGGTGTTCGGGCCTTGGAAGCGGGTGCCGACGCCGACAAGCAGGTCGGCGTCCCGGCAGAGCTCGCGGACCCCCGGATCCCAGCTCAGGTTCCCGATGCAGGAGGGGTCGTCCTCGGGAACGATGCCGCGGCCGTTCGGCGAGGTGAGCACCCCGGCCCCGAGCACCTCGGCGAGCTCGGCCACCTCGGGCCCAGCGCCGGAGGCGACCGCACCCCCGCCGGCCCACACGAGCGGTCGGCGGGCCGCCGCCAGCGCGTCGGCTGCACGGACGACGTCAGCCGGCTCGGGTGGTCGCGAGCGTTCCGGCAGCAGCAGCTGCTCGATGCGGACCTTCGACTCCTCCTCCGCGACGTCGTACTGGAGGTCGATCGGCAGCTCCACCGAGACCGGCCCGCCCGGAGCCTCGAGGGCGGTGCCGATCGCCTCCGCGACGACGCAGGCGACGTCGTCGGCGGACACGGCCCGCAGCACGCGCTTGGAGAGGGCGTCGAGCATGGCGGGCTGGTCGGGCACCTCGTGGATGAAGCCGCGGCCGTTGTCGAGGTGCTGCGTCTCGATCTGGCCCGTGAGGTGCAGCACCGGGGAGCCGGACACGTACGCCTCGAGGAGGCCGCCCATGGCGTTGGCGGCTCCCGGGCCGGTAGAGGTCAGAAAGACACCGACTCGACCCGTGACTCTGGCGTAGCCGTCTGCCGCACCGGCCGCAGCCTGCTCGTGGCGAACCGTGATCGGGCGGATCGTCTTGCGCCGGGCGAGAGCGTCGTAGATCGGCAGGTTGTGGACGCTCGGGATGCCGAAGACGACCTGTACTCCCGCCTGCTCGAGCACATCGACGACGGCGTCTCCGCCGCTATGTGCCTCGCCAGCACCGCTTTGAGGGTCCATGCCCTGTCCTCCTTGGCCTTCCGCACGGTACCCAATGGGGGTAAATTCCCAGTTGACAGGGTATCTCCGTCCGGCGCGCACCCGCTCTGTATGGTGCTGCTCAATGAGCACCGAGCTCGGCCCGGACCACGATTTCTGCTTCGTGCACGCGGCCGACCTCCACCTCGACGCACCCTTCAAGGGCGTCGGACAGGCAGCGCCACGCATCGCCGAGGCGCTCAGGGAGGCGTCCCTCCATGCCTTCGACTCCCTCGTCGATCTCTGCATCGAGCGGCGGGCGGCCTTCCTCGTCGTCGCCGGCGACGTCTACGACGGACCGGAGCACGGCCTACGGGCGCAGCTGCGCTTCAGAGACGGCCTCGCCCGCCTCTCGGCGGCCGGCATCTCTAGCTTCGTCGCCCACGGCAACCACGACCCCGTCGAGACCGGGTGGTCGGCCGTCAGCTCCTGGCCCGAGAGAGTGGTGATCTTTCCCGCCGGGCAGGTCACGACCGAGGCCGTCGAGCGCGGCGGGCGGCAGATCGCCCTCGTGCACGGCATCAGCTTCGGGCGCCGGGACGAGCGCGAGAACCTCGCCCTGGGCTTCCGGCGCCGGGGCGGACCGGGCGTCGAGGTCGGTGTGCTCCACTGCAACGTCGGGGGCACGGCGGGCTACGACGACTACGCGCCCTGCAGCCTCGAGGATCTTTGCTCGGCGCGTCTCGACTACTGGGCGCTCGGACATGTCCACCAGAGGACGGTGCTTTCGGGGCGGGCCCACTCCGACGAGCCTTTCGTGGTCTACTCCGGCAACCTCCAGTCGCGAAGCCTTCGCCAGAGCGAGCTCGGCCCAAAGGGAGCGACCGTGGTCGAGGTGCGCGCCGGGCGCGTCGCCTCGGTCGAGCTCGTGCCGTGCGACAAGGTCCGCTTCGAGGCGGTGGAATGCGACGTGACCCAGCTCGGCTCGGTCTCCGGCCTCAAAGAGTGCCTCGAGGCGCTCGGCGGCGAGGTCGGTTCCGCGACCGAGGGACGGTCGGTGGTCCTTCGGGTCCATCTCGTCGGCCGGAGCGCGCTTTGGAGCGAGCTGCGGAGACCAGGGATTGTGGGCGAGCTCCTCGACCTGCTGCGCCAAGGTGCCGAGGAGGCCGACCCCTTCTTGTGGTGGGCCGAGCTGCGCGACGAGTCGGGCCCTCTCCTCGATCTCGACGAGCTCGGCGCCGGCGGAGACTTCGTCGGCGACCTCGTCCGCCTCGGGCGGGGCCGCACGGTCGCCGGAGAGACGCCCGGTGTCGAGGGGCTCCCCGTTGCACTGCGCAACCGGGCGCTAGAGCTGTGGGCCGACGAGCGGCCCGCCCTGCTCGGCGAAGGTCTCCTCACCGCCCTCGAGGCGCTCGGCGCCGGTGCCGGAGCCGGCTCGGGCCCCGACGTAGGCTCCGGCGCGGAGGACCGAGGATGAGGATCTCGCGCCTCCGCGTCGACGGCTTCGGCGCGCTACGCGACGTAGAGGTGAGCCTCGAGGGAGACATAGCGGTGGTCGAAGGACCGAACGAGGCCGGCAAGTCGACCCTCGTCCACTTCCTCTCGGGCGTGCTCTTCGGCTTCCCCCGAAAGGGGCACCCGGCGCACCATCCGCCGGTCCGGGGCGGCCGCCACGGCGGGAGCGTCGAGCTCGTGGACGGCGAGGGAGCCTGCTGGTCGGTGGAACGCTACGCCTCACCGCGGGCTCTCGCCCTGCACCGCCCCGACGGCTCCTTCGGCAGCGAGGGTGAGCTGGCCAGGCTGCTCGGTGGGGCGAGCTCAGAGCTCTTCTCCTCGATCTTCGCCGTCGACCTCGACGCCCTGTCCGAGATTCGCAGCATCTCGAACGACGAGGTCCGTGAGATGCTCTTCAGCTCGAGCGTGAGCGGACAACAGAGATCGGCCTCTGCGGCCATGAGAGCTCTCGACGAGCGTTGCGCCGAGCTCGCCCGCCCTCGACAGGCGTCAGCTCGGGCCAACCGTCTGAACGGCGAGCTGGTCGAAAGCCGCCGGGGGCTCTCCCTGGCGCGGGAGGAGGCGGGAGGTTATGCCGCCCGGCGCGCCGAGTTGGAGACCATGAGCGCCGCTATTGACCAGGTGAGATCTAACGAGGTCGCCGTCCGCGAACAGGTGGCCGACCTGCGGCTGCTGGAGAAGATGTGGGCGCGCTTGGACACCGCCCGTCAGGCCGAACAGAGCCTTGCCCGGCTGCCGGCGCCCGGCGAGGATGCGCGCCAGCTGCTGGCGGCCAGAGCGCGAGTGAACGACGCTCTCACCGGCTGGTCCGGCCACCTGGAGCGAACGGGCACGCTTGCCGACCTTCGCCAGCGACGGGAGAAGCTCGACGCCAGCATCGCAGCAGGGCTGCGCGAGCTCTGGGAAGGAGCGACCGAGGACAAGGTCCTGCTCGTCCACCGCGACGCCGCCACCTTGGGCGAGCTGCGCGAGCACAAGGACTCCGTCGTCGGC
>JBOGHY010000127.1:0-3734 GCA_050742375.1 Acidimicrobiales bacterium
CGCCACCTCGGCAACCTCACGCAACTGCGAGCCGCGCGCCCCAAAGAGCGCCACGATCCCGTCCTCGTCGGGAGCCTCGCCGGCGAGGGCGACCGCGAGGACCTCCGAAATCCTGTCGGCGCGGCTGTTGCCCCCATGAAGCGGCCGAGGCCGGGGTGACAAAGGCGGGACCGTGAAGACCTCCAGCGGGGGCGGCGGGTTGCCCGCCAGAGGGGGCGGCGGGTCCGCATTGAGGAGCTCCGGGGGCTCGATACCCGACCCCGAGCACCACGACGAGTCTCGTGCGAGTCCCTCGGCGTCGGAACAGTCGAGGACGGCGAAGGCCATCTCCTCGTCGAGGAAATCGGCCGGTCGGGCGGACCACTCGGGATGAACGGCGAGGCGGGGGGCGAGCACGGAGCCGGCCCTCTCAGTCGCTCTCTCGAGCGCGTCGAGCTCGGGCCAGGCCCGCTCGGGGTTGACGTGGTCGACTGTGACCGGCGAGACGCCGCCAAAGTCGTCGATCCCCGCCTCGATGAGCGCGGAGGGGTCCGCCGTCAGGTTCGGCGGCGCCTGCAGGTGGACGTCGTCGGGAAGGAGCATGCGCGCCGCCGCGATCGACCAGAGGTGCTCAGAGAGCGGGCACGCCGGCTCGGCTCGCATGGCCGTGCCCGGCTTCGGGAGGAAGTTCTGCACGATGACTTCCTGCACGTGCCCGTGACGGCGGTGCGAGTCGGCGATTGCCCGGAGGGCCGTCAGGCGATCGAGGCGCGACTCGCCGATCCCGACGAGGATCCCCGTCGTGAAGGCGATCCGGAGGCGCCCGGCCGCCTCGAGGGTGGCAAGGCGGCGGGCGGGGGACTTGTCCGGGCAGTTCCGGTGCGCTTGGAGCTCGGGCGCGAGCGACTCGAGCATCATGCCCTGGCTGGCCGTCACCGGGCGCAGCATCGCCAGCTCCGTCTCGTCGAGCGCCCCGGCGTTGGCGTGTGGAAGCAGGCCGGTCTCTTTGACGACAAGGCGGCAGCACGCCGCCAGGTACTCGATCGTCGACTGGTAGCCCCGGGCGGCGAGGAACCCCGCAGCGGTCGGGTAGCGCAGCTCCGGACGTTCACCGAGGGTGAAGAGCGCCTCGTGGCACCCGGCTGCGGCACCTCTGCGGGCGAGGGCGACGACGTCGTCCTCGGACATAAAGGGGGCGGCGAGCCGCGCCGGAGCCTTGGCGAAGGTGCAGTAGCCGCAGCGGTCCCGGCACAGCATCGTGAGGGGTACGAAGATCTTGGGCGAGTAGGTGATGCGACGGCCGTAGCAGGCGTCGCGCCGTGCCCGGGCGGCGGCCATCAGCTCTGCGAGCGGCGCTGCGATCAGCTCTTCGTCGTGTAGGGCCCCGGCGTGGGTCATCTCCTCACCCTACGGCCGCCGCTCGCCGGCGGCGTGCCCGTCGGGCCTCCCCGAGATCCTCAGCGCGGTGCACCAGGCCGGGACGATCGCAGCCGCCTCACTCACCGGGCGAGGGTCCGGCGGCCTCGGGATCGCAGAGCCAGAGCACCCGGCCGGCTCGCACCCGCGCCGCCGGGAGGTCCTCGCCGGCCAAGAGCTCCTCGAAGGCTCGGCGCTTCTCCGCCCCCGACACCGTGAAGACGGCCAGCTTGGAGCGCGCGATCGCCCCGAAGGTGAGGCTCAGACGACGGTGCGGGTTCACGCCGGTGGGGTCGACGCTGTGCACCACGAGCCTGCCAGGCGGAGAGTCGAGCTGCGGAGTGCCCGGAAAGAGCGATGCGGTGTGGCCGTCTCGGCCAAAGCCCAGATGCACGAGATCGAGCGGTTGGCTGCGGGCGATCAGCGCCTCGTAGGCGGCGGCCTCGTCGCAGCGCATCGGATGAAAGGAGGCGACCTCGTCCAGCCGGGTGCCGAGGCAGCCGCGGATGAGCGCCTCGTTGGCGTCGCGGTCATCGAAAGGCACGCAGCGCTCGTCGCCGACGAAGAGCTCGAGGTGCTCCCAGGCGAGCCCGTCTGTTGTCGCCAGGCGCTCGTAGCAGCGGCGCGCCGTGGCTCCGCCCGACAGGGCGATCCGGTAGGCGCCGTCTGCCGCAGCTGATCCGCTCGCCACGAGCCTGGCGAACGCGCCGGCTACATCGTCCACGACCCGCAGCTCGCCGTTCGGCACGGACCTCGGCGCGGGGGTGCCGCTCGCCGTCACGGGTTGTGCCAGCGGTCGCCGGACGCCTCGAGCAGCTCGTCGGCCGACTCCGGCCCCCAGCTGCCTGCCGGGTAGTGGGCAAGGGCGAGCGAGTCGGCGGCAAAGGCGGCCTGCACCGGGGCGAGCACGGTCCACGCCTGCTCGACCTCGTCGGCGCGGATGAACAAGGTCGGATCGCCTGTCATGGCGTCGAGGAGCAGGCGCTCGTACGCCTCGGCCGGGCGACCGCCGAACTCCTCCTGGTAGGAGAAGTCCATCGCCACGCTCCGGACGCGGAAGGCCTGCCCTGGGACCTTGGCGCCGAAGGACAAGCTGATCCCCTCGTCGGGCTGGATCCGCAGCACGAGGGCGTCGGGGCGCAGATCGGTGACGAGAGCGCCGGCAAAGGGCAGGTGCGGGGCGCGCTGGAAGAGCATCGCCACCTGGGTCGAGCGTTCGGGAAGCCGCTTTCCCGTGCGGACATAGAGCGGGACGCCTGCCCAGCGCCAGTTGTCGACCTGGAGGCGCATGGCGACAAAGGTCTCGGTGGTCGAGCGAGCTGCGACGCCCTCCTCCTCTCGGTAGGCGACGGCGGGACCGCCGTCGACCGTCCCGGCGTCGTACTGCGCCCGCACGACGTCGTGCTCGACGGCGCGGACGGACGGCACCATGATCGATCGCAGCAGCTTCACCTTCTCGTCGCGGATGGCGGCCGGATCCATGGTGGCCGGGGGCTCCATCAAGGTGAGAGCCAGGACCTGCATGACGTGGTTCTGGACGATGTCGCGTAGAGCTCCGGCTCCCTCGTAGAACGCGCCGCGGTGCTCCACGCCGATCGACTCGGCGACGGTCACCTGCACCTGGTCGACGTAGCGGCGGTTCCAGATCGGCTCGAAGATGGCATTGGCGAAGCGAAGCGCAAGGACGTTCTGGACTGTCTCTTTCCCCATGTAGTGGTCGATGCGGTAGATCTGGTCCTCGGCGAACGACTCGTGCAGGCGGGTGTCGAGGCGCTGGGAGGAGGCGAGATCCTCGCCGAAGGGCTTCTCGACGACGAGGCGCGCGAAGCCGCCTTCGGTTCCCGGGGCGTTGAGGCCGTGGCGCCCGAGACCTGCGGCCACCTCTCCGAAGAGCCTAGGAAGCGTCGCCAGGTAGAAGCAGCGGTTGCCGCCGGTGCCGCAGCTCTCGTCGAGGTCCGACAAGAGGTCGGCGAGGGCGGCGAAGGTCTCGTCGGAGTCGTAGTCGCCCGTCACGTAGCGGAAGCCGGAGACGACCTCCTCCCAGGCCGGCTTTTGGGCTGAGCGGGCTGCCCCCTCGGGTGAGGCTCCGCCGGCGGAGGGGTCACCAGAAGGCGCCGGCGCGGCGCCAGCGGGCTCCCGGGCGACATCGGAGGCGGCGTCGCGGCAGAGCTCCTGGAACCCGTCGTCGGTCATCTCGGTACGGGCGACGCCGACGAGGACGAAGGGATCGGGCAGCAGGTCGTCGGCGGCGAGGGAGGCAAGCGCCGGGATGATCTTGCGCGACGTGAGATCGCCCGAGGCTCCAAAGAGCACGAAGGCGAGGGGGTCGGGTCTCACCT
>JBOGHY010000128.1:0-6866 GCA_050742375.1 Acidimicrobiales bacterium
CACCTCTTCTCTGAGCTTCGGGTGGGGACGGTAGTGGTGAAGAACCGGATCGTCTCGTCTGCCCATGACACCGTCATGGCGGAGGACGGCAAGATCTCCGACCAGCTCATCGAGTACCAACGGACACGGGCAGCCGGCGGTGTGGGCCTCATCGTGCTGCAGGCGGCCGGCGTCCACGAGACGGCCCGCTACACCTACCACGTCCTCATGGCGGACAGCGATGCCTGCATCGCCGGCTACAAGGCGATGGCCGAGGCGGTGAGGCCACACGGGTGCGCGCTCTTCGGTCAGCTGTTCCACCCTGGGCGGGAGATCATGGAGTCCCAGGACGGGTCCGCCCCGGTCGCCCTTGCGCCGTCGGCGGTACCGAACGAGCGCTTCCACGTGATGCCGAGGGCACTCACCATCGAGCTCATCGAGGAGATCATCGAGGGGTACGGCACCGCCGCCCGACGGCTCAAAGAAGCGGGTCTCGACGGCGTCGAGGTGGCCGCCAGCCATGGCTACCTTCCGTCACAGTTCCTCAATCCGAATGTCAACCGGCGGGACGATGCCTACGGGGGAAGCGCCGAGAACCGGCTGCGCTTCCTGCGGGAGGTCGTCGTCGCCATCCGCAAAGAAACGGGCGACGAGCTCGTCGTCGGCGTGCGGATCTCTGCCGACGAGCTCGCCTCCGACGGGCTCTCTTCCGACGAGGCCCTGGCGGCCTGTGCCGCCCTCGACGGCGGCGGGCTGATCGACTACCTGAGCGTCACGCTCGGCACCTCGGCGACCTTCTCCGGCTCGGACCACATCGTCCCGCCGATGACCGAGAAGGTCGGCTACACCGCCCCTCACGCCGCCAAGGTGAAAGCACTCGTCTCGGTCCCCGTCTTCGCTGCCGGGCGCGTCAACCAGCCCCAGGACGCCGAGCGCATCCTCGCCGAGTCTCTGGCCGATGCCGTCGTCATGAACCGGGCTCTCATCTGCGATCCTGCCATGCCCTCGCTGGCACAAGAGGGCCGCCTCGAAGACATCCGCGCCTGCATCGCCTGTAACCAGGCCTGCATCGGGCATTTCCACCGCGGCTATCCGATCTCATGCATCCAGCACCCCGAGACCGGGCGGGAGCTTCGCTACGGCCGCCGCCGACGGGCCGCCCTCGCCCGCAAGGTAATGGTCGCCGGCGGCGGGCCGGCGGGCCTCAAAGCCGCGGCGGTGGCGGCCGAGCGGGGGCATCTCGTGACGCTCTACGAGTCGGCACACCGCCTCGGCGGCCAGATCCTTCTCGCCGAGCGCCTGCCCGACCGCGAGGAGTTCGGCGGCGCCGTCACCAACCTCGCCCGCGAGGCCGAGCGGGCGGGTGTGCAGATCGTCACCCGCACCCGGGTGGACGAAACCCTCGTCCGCGAGGAAGGACCAGACGTCGTGGTGGTGGCGACCGGCGCCCGCCCGAGACGGCCACCCATCGAGATCCTCGGTACACCGACGATCGTCGATGCGTGGCAGGTGATCACAGGGGAATCCCTACCATCGGGCACCGTCGTCGTCGCCGACTGGAACGCCGACTGGGTCGGTGCCGGCGTCGCCCGCCTGCTCTCTCAGGCTCGGCACCGCGTGATCCTCGCCGTCGACGACTACCACGCCTGCGGGCGCCTCCAGCAGTACGTGAGGGACGCCCATCTCGCCGCCCTTGCCCGCGCCAAGGTGGAGGTGCTTCCGCTCGTCCGGCTGTTCGGGGCCGACGACGACACCGTCTACCTCGAGCACGTCCTCACCAAGGAGCCGGTCATCGTCGAAGATGTCGCGAGCGTCGTGCTCGCCCAGGGCCACGAGCCGGTCGATGACCTCCTCACCGGGCTTTGCCGACGAGCTGGGGCCGGCCCGGCGGTAGTAGGGATCGGGGACTGCCTGGCGCCACGATCGGTCGAAGAGGCAGTGTTGGAGGGCCTTGTCGCAGCCAGTCAGCTCTGACACGGCTTCGAGCGCTCCGCGGCCCACCCATCCATGCAGTCGCTATGTCTTTGGGCAGATTGGCCCTGCTTGCGCTACGACGCTCGGATCGATAGAGACCCACCGTCGTCGGTCAGCGACGACGGTGGGCGTCTACTTGTGTTCGATCCCGAGGACTTCGACAGCTAGTCAGGCCTGTCGCTCTTTGGTGCCAAGCTGCCCGGAAATGGTGCGACACGAGCCCCCCCGAGAGGCGGGAGCGTGCCGCTCAGAGGTCAGGAGAGCCACAGGTTCCGGAAGCGCCATTCCTCCCACGGGTCTCCCGTCTTCTGGGTGACGACGCCCTTCAGCTTTGGCGACTGCCCGACGATGATCGGGTTGAAGACCGGGATGATGTAGCCGCCCTCATCCCAGTCCATCTTCATCATCTCGTGGATGAGGTCGGTCTGGAGGCTCGTCTCGACCGTGCTGAGGGCCTGCTCGTAGAGGCGGAGGTACTTGGGCCCGTACTTGCTTTCGTGCCAGTGGCACTCGTCCCACGGGGCTCCGGGGATCATCGAGTAGCCCGCCTGGCGCAGGTAGGGGTAGCCGCTCCACCAGTCCTGGGCGAAGGTCCACTTGACGTAGTTCGGGCCGTAGAAGACGCCGCTCGTGATCGAGTCGAGGCTGATGTTGATCCCGGCTTTCGAGGCGTTCTGCTTGAGCACCTGGGCTAGCTCCACCGCGCCCGTCTTGACCGGCGCGGTGGTGAGCGTCACGTTCAGATGCTCGTGGCCTGCCTTCTTCAAGAGGTACTTCGCCTTGTCGATGTCCTGGTGGCGCTGGGGGATCTTGGTGTCATAGGCGGGGTCCGTCCGGCCGAAGATGTCGTTGCCGATGAAGCCGTAGCCGCCGTAGACGACCTCGCGCGCCTGGGTCCGGTCGATGCAGTAACGCAACGCCTGGCGCACGTTGACGTCGTTAAAAGGCTTCTTGTCGAGGCGCATCGTGAAGGGCACCCACCCGGGTCCGTCCCAGGTGTTGGCGACCTTGCCGCCCGAGCGGACCGTCGCGACGCTCCCGATGGAGAGCTGGTCGATGCAGGTCGCCTGCCCCGACAAAAGGGCGTCCACCTGGCTCGTCTCGTCTGAGTAGTCGACGATGACGAGCTTGTCGACGTACGGGTGACCGCTGAGGAAATAGTGCGGGTTGCTCACAAAGACGCTCTGCTCGCCGGGTGTGAACGAGCTGTACTTGAACGGGCCGGTCCCGACCGGGTTCTTCGGGTCATAGCCCACGGGCACGATGCTCATCTCGCCGTTGCCCACGAGCGTCACGGGCATGATCGAGTAGCCACGGTGCATCGGCATCCGCATCGTGTAGTTGTCGAGCTTTTGCACGGCGTTGATGTTCATGTTGGAGAGCGCAGAGGCCGCCGAAAACTTGTTCGTGAGGATGCGCTGGAAGGTAAAGAGGACGTCTTCGATCGTGAGCTCCTTGCCGTTGTGGAACTCGATCCCCTTGCGCAACCTGAACGTCCACTCCGTGGCGTTGTGGTTCGCCGTCAGCTCCTCGAGCAGGTGGAGCTGGAGGTCGTTCTGCGGGGTCACCTCCACCAAGGTGTCGTAGAGCTGCGGCGACCGCGCGAAGTCCAGGTTGGTGACGCAGGCGTTGGCATCGAGGGTGTCGGCTGAGCCGCCGCCGGTGCTGGCGAAGGTGATCGTGCCACCTCGCCGCGCCCTACTCGCCTCAGGGAGCTCCGCCGTCGAGGCGCGCCTCGGCGAGGCGGAGGCGACCGTCGAGCCGTAGGTGCCGAGCAGCCCCCCGACGCCGAGGACCGCTGCCCCACCGGCGGCCTGCTTAAGGAAGTCGCGCCGCGAGTGCCGCCCCGGTCCGTTCTCCTCGGTCGGTCCCTGCGACGAGGCCTTCATGTCGTCCATGTCCTTTGCTACCCCTCTCTCGAGCGCCGAAGGGAACCGCCCTCGACGGTCCTTACGGATTGGCCGTAGTTTACAGAGGTGGTCCTCAGTGTTAAAGGGGTGTTTCACTTTGTGGAACCGCCTCGCTCCGGCGGAAGGCGGCCCTGATGAGCGCCTCGCGAAGGCTGCTCGCGTGCGAGTGCGAGGGTCACGATCACCGACTAGAGAGCTACGCGTCGTCGGACCGCCGCCTCTTAGGCCTGGTCCAGGCCTTCGACGAGCGCCTCATCGCCGCCCTCGAGAGTGGTGCGAACCTGGACAGAGTCCTCGCAGCCTTGGACCCGGATCCTGCCCGCTACACCTCGGTGGACGAGGGAGAAGGCCTCGTCGAAGAGGCGCTCGCAGCCGCCGAAACCGAGCTCGCCACTGCCCCGCTGCTCGCCGGCTTCCGCCTGCTGCCGACAGGCGGCCTTCCAACCACGATGCCCGCGGCCCGGCCGTCGGTCGCGACGGCGCCGGACGGCCGCACCCTAGTGGCCTGGGTCGAGTGGGAGAAAGGCGTCGGAGAGACGGTCTTGGCGGTCGTCCTCGATCCATCGGGGCGCCCGCTCGGGGAGACGAAGCGCCTGTCGGGACCACCCGGCGACTGCATCCGGCCGTCGGCGGTCTTCGACGGCGACGGAAAGGGGTGGGTTTTCTTCGGCCTGAGGAGAGCCGGCGAGGTGGGCATCTTCTGCGCCCGCCAGTCGGGCGGCGACTGGGCACCGGCGGAGATCTTCAGCACCACGGCGCACCCCTCGTTCAACCAGGAGGCCCTTTGTCACCCGGACGGGAGCATCGAGTGCTGCTGGCAGGGATACGACTCGGGGCGCTTTCGGGTCTACACCCGTCGCCAGAGGGGGAGTGGCTTCGGGACAACCAAGCTGTTGAGCGACGCCGGGGAAGCCAACGTCTGGGATCCGGCGATCGCCGCCGACGAGACCGGCAGGACCTGTTACGCCTGGACGAGCTATGGCCCCGGCGGCTATGAGACCGTGCTCCTCCTCACCGAGGCTGGCCGGAAGCCCGCCCGCCAGATCCTCAGCCAGCCCGAGGCGTACTCGCTCCACCCGAGCCTCGCGTTTGGCGCCGACGGGTCGCTTTTCTGCGCCTACGACGCCGTTGCGATCGGCGGTCACGGCGGCTCTGGCCCGACGCGGCTGCGACCGCGCAGCGACGCGGGGCTCCCCCGGAGCACCGGGACCCGACCGGACGGAAGGGCCGTTCCGGGCGACCTGGCACCCGAGGTCGGCGCGCAGGTGACCGTGGTGCGTCTCCATGAGATCGGCCCGAAGGCCCCGGCGCTCTCGACAGGCGAGGTCGGCACCGGCGTCCACGTCTCACCCTCGGGCCTGCCTCACCTGGCACGCGCCGGTGACGGCTCCATGGCGATCGCCTACCGGTGCCTGAGGCGTCTGCCGCTCATGCTGTACTTCTGGGACGCAGTCGTCGAGTGGCACGGGCCGCAGGGTTGGGGGGATCTCACCACCTTCGCCGAAGCCGACGGGCCGCTCGAGGAGCCGGCGATCGCACCGGGCGAGCGAGGAGCTGTCGTCTGCTTCCAGCAGGACGGCCGCAAGGAACGGGCTCTTAGCTGGACCGAGGGCTTCGGGGGCGAGGAGTGCCTTGCCCGGCGCGAACACTACGGGGAAGCCGTCTGGCACTCGCTCCACACCGGGGGCCGCGTCCGGCTCGGGCTGGTGCCACCCCCCCGGCGCGACGTGGAGGCACAGATGTCGCCGGGCGACAACTCGCCGGGCTCTACTCATCTCATGGCGGCAAGCAGCACGACCAGCTCCGCGCCGGAAGCGGTACCACGGGACAGCCGCCCTTGGGCGGCTTGGCGCCGCCTCGCGCCCGTCGAGCGGCACCGTACCGTCGTCGGCGACCGTTCCTATGAGCTTTACTGGGGCGACCTCCACCGGCACTCGCTCATCAGCCGCTGCACGGCCGGCGACGAGCCCGAGCTCGACGACTTCTATCGGTACGCCTATGACGTCTGCGAGTACGACTTCTGGGCGGTCACCGACCATGCCGAGAACACGTCTGACTACCAGTGGTCGGCCATCCAGAAGCTCGCCGACGTGCTGCACGTCGACGGTCGGTTCGTGCCGTTCTACGGCTTTGAGTGGACCTCTTCGACCGGCCACCAGAACGTGATCTTCGAGTCGACGGCGAGGGGGGCGCCTATCTACTCCTCCACGGCAGAGGCGACCTCGACGCCCGACAGGCTGTGGGCACACCTTCGCGGCGCGAAGCAGAGGAGCCTCACGATCCCGCACCATCCCGGCTCGGCGATGGTGCCCTTCGACTGGTCCTATCGCGACGACGAGATGCTGCGCCTCGTCGAGGTCTTCCAGGCCTGTCGGGGCAACTACGAGGACGACGGCTGCTTCCGGCAATACTCAGACGGCACGCTTACCGGCACCTTTGTGGCCGACGGGCTGCGCGCCGGGCATCGCTTCGGGCTGATCGCCTCGTCGGACCACGGCAACGGTGCGAGCTACGTCGGCGCCTACGCCGAGGAGCTCTCCCGCCCGTCGGTCTTCGAGGCGCTCTGGTCCCGCCGGACGATCGCCGCCACCACACGCGACGTCGTCGTCGACTTCCGCCTGAACGACTGCTTCATGGGGACAGACGCGCCGCCCTCGACCCTCGCTCGCGCCGCGATCGAGGTGCACGGTTACTGCGACATCGCCCGCGTCGAGCTGCTCCGGAACGGTGCCGTCGTCCACTGCCTCGGTCCGGAACTGCCGCTGGCCCCCGGCGAGATCGCCGTGCCCCTACGCGTCGAATGGGCAGCCGGCGAGACCGCGTACACCGACTGGAGCGGCTATCTCGTGATCGACGGCGGAGAGGTGCTCGAGACCCGCTTCCTCAGCCCAGAGATCGTCGAGGTCGGTCCCGACCGGATCGCCTGGTCGGCGCACACCCGCAACTTCCGCTCCCAGTACGGCGCCCAGAGAGGAGGAGTCGAGCTCACCCTGATCGGCTCGC
>JBOGHY010000129.1:0-1682 GCA_050742375.1 Acidimicrobiales bacterium
AGGTCGTAGGTCGGGAACCCAGTCGGAGCTGCGTACGGGCTCGGTGGTTGGAACGGCCCGGCGGTGGGCTTGCCGATGTCCTTGCCGATGAGCTTGATGTACTCGGCTTGGTTGAAGGCGTAGGCCGCCGCCTGGCGGAGGCGGATGTCGCCCATCACCTTGTCCTTCACGTTGATCATGCCGAAGTTGCAGTCCGGCTCTCCCACCGGAAGCTCGTCGTCGCGCAGGCTGACGAGGCTGTGGTCGCCGTCGATGAGCAGAATGGTCGGGTCGTCGTCGGTGTGCATTAGATCGATCTCGCCCGACTGGAGGGCCGACAGGCGCGTGGAGACGTCGACGATCGGCTTGAAGGTCCAGCTGTCGAGGTAGGGCAGCCGGTTGCCGTACCTGTCCTTTCGCCAGTAGTGCGGGTTCTTCACCGAGGTGAAGTGCGACCCCGGCTCCCAGGTCTGGAACACGAAAGGTCCCGTACCTACGGGGTGCCGGTCGAGCACCGCCTCGCCCTTTTCGTACTGCTTCGGCGAGAACATGTAGGCGACCTGACCGCCGATGTAGCCCGCCAGCCAGGCCGGAAAGGGCACCCATGGTGCGGTCATCTCGATGGTGATCGAGCGGGGCCCCACCTGGGTGATGCCCCCCTCTTTCCAGTAGCCGAGGGCAAAGTTCACGAGTCCCGACTTCTTGAAGGCCTCCATGCAGTACTTGAGGGCGGCGCCGTCACAGGGGGTTCCGTCGTGGAAGACGATGTTCGGCCGCACCGTGATCATCCACTTTGTGTAGGTCGAGTTGGGAACGATCGACTCAGCGAGGTAGGGAACGACCCGGCCGTCGCCGAGCACGATGGCGAGAGGGTCATAGACCGTGCGGGCGTACATGACGCCCGTCGAGTCGAAGTGGGCATAGGTCGGGTCAATTCCGGACTCTTCGGCCTCGGTGCCGATCGTGACGCTGCCGCCGAGCTTGGGCTTGCCCGTGCCGACGCCGACCTCGCCGGCGCGTCGTTTGGGAAGAGTCGTGTTGACTGCCGTGGTGGCCCCGGCCTTGCCTCCCCCGCCGCAGGCTTCGAGCAGCACCCCTCCTCCGCCGAGAACCGTGAAGGCGGCCCCCGTCCGCACGCCCTGGGAGATGAACGTCCGCCGGTCGTAGCTTTGTGGCACGAGGGCCTCCTCTCGGATCTGAGGGCGATAGTACGCTCCCCGTCCCTTAAATGGTGGTCTCTCCCGGGCACCTCGCACTGTCTCTCCCGGGCACCTCGCACTGTCTGTGCTGGGCACCTCGCAGCGACATCTCCGCACTACGATGCTCGCACGATGCACCTCGAAGACCCGCAGGTGCGGACCTCCGAGGCTGCGGAGCTCGTGAGGCAGGCGCCGCTCGGCGAAGCTACCCTCGCTGAAGAGCCTCGCCCCGAGCAGTTTGCCCCGCCGCCTGGCGTCAAAACCGGCGCGCCCACGTGGCGGTCGGCGGTTGGTCTGCCCGCCGACTGGCGCCTAGCGCTGATCATTGGCGCTGTCGTCGCCGTTGCGATCTGGCTCCGATTCGCCACGGCTTCGGCCGAGTGGCTCGACGAGGCTCTCACGGTCAACATCGCCGCGGCCCCGATCTCCGACCTGCCGCGCCTGTTGCACCGTGACGGCGCCCCGCCTCTCTACTACGCCGCCCTCCACTATTGGATCGTCGCC
>JBOGHY010000130.1:0-8251 GCA_050742375.1 Acidimicrobiales bacterium
GGCGGGACGAGGGAGATCCACGAACCGGCGTGTTGGAGGAAGAGGCGGCTTTCGAGGCTTTGGTCGACCGAGGCGACGGCCACGCATGCCCGGGCCGCTGGGCACGAGAGCCCGTCGAAGCTCGTCAGCGATGCCGGCGCCAGGCCAGGCGGGACCGGCAGGGCGACCGGGCGTGGGGCGCCGCCCGCCCAGCTAAGAGCGAAGCCCCGCCCGTCCGAGCCGGGCGAGGCGGCGGCGACGCCTACGGCCGTGCAGCTCGAAAGGCTCGTGCCGGCACAGGCCACCTGGTCGATGACCACGTCGTCGCTCCGGCCGAAGGACGCCGGCAGCGGGGCGGCGGCGGACGCCGACGAGGTGCCGCTGTGCTCCACGATGAGCCCGGCCGTGCCCACGGGCACCCGGTACTCGCCGACCGACAGGCACGTGGCCGGCCCGGCAGCGGTGGCGACGCCGACACAGGCGGTCGACAGCAGCGCCGCCCCCGGGTCGCGGGGAGACGGAGGCACGGGGGCTACTACGCCGGACCACCTCGGCGGTCGTAGGCGCGGCGATGCCGACGAGGAAGCCGGCGGCGCCAGGGCGAGCAGGAGCACGATCGCGACGGCAACCGAGGCGAGCATGGCGGCCGCGCAATTGTGCCGCGCTCGCTCTCCCAAACCGCCTCCCGCGTGCCAGGGCTGTCCCTGCGGGTGCGATGCTACCGACCCGAGTCCGCCGGTGTCCGCCGGGTGTGCGCTGCGTGTGCGCCGCGTGTGCGCCGGGGACGGCCGTGCCGGGAGTTGACAGGTGACGGAAGTAGCGTCACGGCCTGATGATCGCGAGCGGCGACCCGCAAGGGCGGGAGGCCGACCCGGGGCCCGGCACCGGCAGGCCCCCCGGCGGGGAGGAGCCGTCCTGGCTCGACCGACCCCGCGAGCCTGCGACCGGCGCCATCCCCGCGCTCCCCGAGGCGGTCTCCTACCGCCTGAAGCGGCGCCTGCTCGGTCGCCCGCTCACTACCGAGGACATGACCCGGGAGTGCCTCGGCAAGCCGGTCGCCCTCGCCGTCCTCTCCTCGGACGTCATGTCGTCGTGCGCCTACGCCAGCGAATCGATACTCCGCATACTGATCCCGGCGGCAGGCATCGGCGCGTTCGTGCTCCTCGTGCCCGTCACGGGCCTCCTCCTTTTCGTCCTCGGGCTCGTCTGCCTCTGCTACCGCCAGGTCGTCAACACCTACCCCGTCTCGGGCGGCTCCTACGTCGTGAGCCGGGAGAACTTCGGCTTCACGGTCGCCCAGATACCCGGCGCCGCCCTGCTGCTCAGCTACATCCTCACCGTCGCCGTCTCGGTGGCGGCCGGAGTCGACGCCGTGATCTCAGCCTTCCCGACGCTCGCGCACTACCCCGTGGAGCTCTCGGTCGTGTTCATCGTGGTGCTCACCTACGGCAACCTGCGTGGCATCAGGGAGGCCGGTCGGATCTTCGCCGTGCCGACGTACTGGTTCTTCGCCTCGATGGGGATCCTCGTCGTCACCGGCATCGTCCGCATCGCCATCTCCGGCCACCTCGCCCAGTACCCGCTGCACGCGGCGGGCCACATCCCCATCGGCCAGAAGGGGAGCGGCCTGCTCCTGGGAGCGGGGGTCTTCCTCTTCCTCCGCGGCTTCGCCAACGGCGGCTCGGCGATGACAGGCATGGAGGCGATCTCGAACGCCGTGCCGGTCTTTCGGCCCCCGGCGAAGGAGAACGCCCGCAAGACTCTCGCCCTCATGGCCTCGATCCTCGGGGTCCTCTTCCTCTCGGTGTCGATCTTCGCGGCGCTCACCCACGCGGTTCCCTTCATCTCTGGGACCCCGACGGTGCTCTCGGAGATCGGCACCTCAATCTTCGGGCACAGCTTTACCGCCCGGGTCGGCTTCTACAGCCTCCAGCTCTCGACGGCGCTCATCCTGATCCTCGGTGCCAACACGAGCTTCAACGGCTTCCCCCTGCTCGTGAACTTCATCGCGCAAGACTCCTACCTCCCCCGCCCGCTGCGCACCCGAGGGCACCGTCTCGTCTACTCGAACGGCGTCATAGCGCTCGCCGCCGTCTCGATCGTGCTGCTCATCGTGACCCAGGCCAAGGTGGCCGTCCTCATCCCGCTCTACGCCTGCACCGTGTTCACCGGCTTCACCATGGCGGGCATCGGCATGACGAAGTACCACCTCACCCACCGCGACGAGCCGCAGCGCCGTCGCAAGCTCGCCGTGGCGGCCGCCACCTTCGTGGCTGCCCTGGTGACGACGCTCATCTTCGTGGTCACCGAGTTCACCCACGGTGCCTGGCTCATCGTCGTCTGCATCCCGCTCATCGTCTTCGTCCTCACAAGGACCAACCGACGCTACAGCGAGGAGCGCCGGGTGCTCGCCGAGGACTCGGCGACGGCTTCGAGCGACGCCCCGATCCTCCGCCATCACGTCGTCCTCGTGCTCGTGGACTCACTCGACCTGGCAGCCGCCCGAGCGGTCCAGCTCGCGAGGTCGCTCTCGCTCTCGGCCGACATCCGCGCTGTGCACTTCGTCCTCGACGGCGCCCGCGCCAAGCGCATGGCCCAGCGCTGGGGCGAGCTCGGGCGCTGGCGCATCCCCCTCGAGCTAGTCGAGTGCCCGGACCGCCGTCTTGCCCGAGCCGCCACCGAGATGGCCGCTGAGCTCGCTGCCGACGGCGAGACCGAGGTCACCCTTGTGCTGCCGCGGCGCATCTACAAGGGCTTGGGCAACCGGCTCCTGCACTCGAACACGGCGGACCGCATCGTGGCGGCCGTCAGCTCGATCCCGAACGTGAGCGCCACGATCGCCCCCTTCGACGTCGCCGACCACCTCCGGCGCCGTCAGCGGTCCCGGCGCCGCCAGCAAGCCCAGCCGGCGGAGACCTTGGCCGACGGAGACGGCCACCTCCCGTCAGCCGGTGTCGCCCCTCCTCCGAAAGCCCCTCGCTCCTCCCGCACACCCCTCAAGGCGGACAAGCTCGTCGCGACGGAGGGAGCCACGCCGATCGGCGAGCTCGAGTACCGCAGGCGCAGCCGGATCGCAGGACGTATCAGGGCGGTGATCGTCCAGCCGTGGTCGGGCGTGCCGGCGCTCGAGTGCACCGTCGTCGACGGCTCGGGCGCAGTCAACATCGTGTTCCTCGGACGCCGTACGGTGCCGGGGCTCGAGGTCGGCGCCCGTCTCACGGCCGAAGGGATGGTGGGGCGCCACGACGGGCGCCTTGCCATCATCAATCCGAAGTACGAGCTCCTACAGGCCGCCGCCAGCGAGGTGCCTCCGACCTCCTGACCCCGGGTTCCTGGCCGCGGGCTCCTGGCCGCGGGCTCCTGGCCGTGGGCTCCTGGCCCGGGTCCTGAGCCTGGGCTCCCGGGCGGCTCAGCGGCTCCCTCGAACGAATGCCGCCGGTTCTCCGAGCACCTCGTCGAGGACGGCGCGGTCGAGCGTCAGGCTCGAGCGGGAGCCCGAGTGCTCCGTCCGGACGAGACGGGCTTCGCGGAGCACCTTCACGTGGTTGCTCACCGTCGGCTGGGAGACTCCGACCTCGCGTGCGAGCTCTCCGACGGAGCGGGGCGACCCGGCAAGCAGCTCCAGGAGCACAAGTCGGGTGGGATCGGCCACGGCCCGAAGACGGCGGGCGATCTCGCCCGCCCGCTCGCGGGCGTCGCTTGCCAGGTTCGCCATGCGCAGGCCGACGAGCTGGAGCCCGGGGAGGTCCAGCATGACCACTGACCCAAAGATCGATACGGCGACCAGGACCGGGACGTTGGCCGAGGCCCGCTCGAAGCTAGCCGCGACGTAGTCCCCACGGTGGTCGCACTCGACGAAGAGAGGAAGCCACGGGCGGTCGCTGCGCATGCGGTCCGAGGCCTTGTCGGCAACCGCCGTCGCTGCGGGCAGGGCTCGCCGGATCCAGTCGTCCTCCATCGCCGACCACACGTCGCTCGCGAGGGAGATGTACGAGGCCCGCAGCTCCGGGTCGTCTCGCAGGGCCCGCAGGCGGCCGTGGAACACGGCGCGGTCGGAGTCCTTCTCCGAGGCGAGGGCCGGTGCGACCGGGACGTCGACGACGGCGAGATCCAGTGCCATCGACAGAGTCGCCGAATCCAGAGGTCCCCTCAGCAGCCCTGCGTGGTGGCCGAGGACGACGAGCTCGGCAAAGTCGCACACGCCGTCGTCCCAGAAGCCTGCCAGGCGGCTCGACAGCTCGGCGTCGTCAGAGACCCCCGGCACCGGCGGGCGGATCACCGGATCGCACTCGTGCGGGTGCGTGCCCGTGATCATCGCCCAGTACAGGTCGACGAGCCCGGAGGGAGCGAAGGTTGTCTGGGTCTGAGGTTCTGCGGTGACAACGGCCATAGGGCTTCAACTATATCAGAATATGCTTGAGTGTCAACCAAATTCCTGTTACACTCTCGTGGAGGCAACGAGCGACAGAGAAAGGAGCACCTCCCATGAGCACGAACCCTTGGCAGCTGGAGCACCTGGCTAGGGCGCATCGGGCCGAGCTCGAGCGGCGGGCGAGCTCCTACCGCAGTGCCCACTCGCACCGAAGCTCTGAGCGGCCGCAGCGGCGGCCGCTCGTAGTACAGGTGACGGCCCACACCGGCGAGCTGCTCGTCCGCCTCGGTACCCGTTTGGTCGAGGCCGCCGAGCCGGACGCCGCCTGCTGCCCGCCTCCCTCCGGATCGCTGCGCCTGTCCTAGGCGGGCCGGCGGGCCGGCAGGCGATGCGCCTGTCCTAGGCGGGCCGGCGGCAACCAGGTCGCTAGTCGAGCGCCGCCGCCGCCTCGCAGAGACCCACGGCCGCGTCGAACACATCAACGTGGCGCAGGTACAGCGGAGCCAACCCGAACCGGCACAGATCGGGCGGGCGAAAGTCGCCGACTATGCCCGATCCGGCCAGGGTCTCGACGATCTCGGCGGCACGGCTGTGGCGGAAGCTCACCTGAGATCCGCGTTCTTCGGCGGGCCGAGGTGAGGCGAGCTCGAGCTCGCCCGAGCGCTCGGAGACGGCCTCGACGAAGAGCTCCCCGAGACGCATCGACTTCGATCGCAGGTCGGCCATGCCGACGTCGGCGAAGACGTCGACGCCGGCCTCGAGGCCAGCGAGCCCCAGGATGGGCGGCGAGGAGGTGAGAAAGCTCCGGATCCCCTCGGCGGGGCGCCAGCCCGCGGAGAATTCGAACGGAGCGGCGTGCCCGAGCCACCCTCGGATGGGATTGGCGAGCTGCTTGCTCAACTCGCGACGAACGTAAAGGAAGCCGGGAGCACCGGGGCCGCCGTTCAGGTACTTGTAGCCGCACCCGACGGCAAGGTCGACGCCGTTCTCCTCGCAGCCGACTGGCACCGCTCCTGCTGAGTGGCACAGATCCCAGAGCGCGAGCGCCCCGGCGAGATGCGCTGCAGCTGTGAGCCCGCGCAGGTCGAACATGGCGCCGGTCCTGTAGTCCACATGGGTGAGGAACAGGACGCCGACGTCGTCTCCGATGGCGCCCGGGAGATCGTCCGGCGCGACGGCTCGAAGGGCGACGCCGGGACACAGCGCGGCGACGCCCGTCGCCGCGTAGAGATCGGTCGGGAAGTTCGTCGTGGAGGTGAGGATCGTTGGGCGGTCCCTCCGCGCGGAGACGGCGGCAAGAAGAGCCTTCGTGAGCCCGACCGTCGTCGAGTCCGCCGCGATGACCTCGCCGGCGCCGGCTCCGATCAGGCGCGCGATCTTGTCGCCGACGCGCTCGGGCGCCTGCATCCAGCCGGCGCCCTCCCAGCTCGCCACGAGTCCGCGCCCCCACTCGTCGCCCGCCAGTGCCTGGAGCCGCCCGGACAGGGCGGCAGGGAGCGCGCCGAGGGAGTTCCCGCCGAGGTAGACGGTCCCCTCGGGAATCCAAAATTCCGCCCTCTTTTCGGCAAGCGGGTCTTCGAGGTCCATCTCCTCGGCACGCTCCCTCGTCCAAGTGAGGCTCGTCTGGGTCATGGCGGCAGCGAATCTACCGGCGCCCGTCGGGCGCGCGACGATGGCAGGAGAGGGCGACCCGAGGTGAGGAGGACACATGCGCGTCGGAGTTCTCACCGGAGGCGGGGACTGCCCGGGTCTCAATGCCGCGGTCCGGGCCGTGGTCCGTAAGTGCGAAGTGGGGTTCGGCGACGAGATCGTCGGCTTCCTCGATGGCTGGAGGGGGGTCGTCGAGGGCAGGTCGATCCCGCTCGACGTGGAGCGTTGTCGAGGGATCCTCCCCCGTGGCGGGACGATCCTCGGGACCTCGCGCACCAACCCCTACGGAACCGAGGGCGGAGAGCGCGAGGTTCTCGACAGTCTCGGTCGGCTAGGCATCGACGCCCTCGTCGCCATCGGCGGCGAGGACACCCTCGGCGTCGCCAACCGTCTGGCGGCGACGGGTGCGAGCGTCGTCGGCATCCCGAAGACGATCGACAACGACCTGTCCGCAACCGACGTCACGATCGGCTTCGACACGGCCGTGCACATCGCCGCCGATGCCATCGACCGCCTCCACACGACGGCCGAGAGCCACGACCGGGTCATCGTCTGTGAGGTGATGGGCCGCCACGTCGGTTGGATCGCCACCTACGCCGGGATAGCAGGCGGGGCGACCGTCATCCTCGTTCCCGAGGAGCCGTTCGAGATCGATTCGGTCTGCGCCTACCTGCGGCACCGTCACTCCTCTGGTCGCTACGCATCCATAGTGGTCACCGCCGAGGGAGCCAAGCCCGCCGCCGGAACCCTCGAGACCACCTCGGCAGAGCTCGACCAGTTCGGCCACGAGCGCCTCGGCGGGATCGGCCAGAGCCTCGCCGCCGAGGTGGAGCGGCGCACCGGCTTCGAGTCACGGGTGACGATCCTCGGCCACATTCAGCGAGGCGGCACGCCGACCGCCTTCGATCGGGTGCTCGCCACGCGCTTCGGCACCGCCGCCGTCGACGCCGTGCATGACGGCGCCTGGGGGCAGATGGTCGCCCTGCATGGCATGCGCGTCGAACGGGTACCCATAGTCGAGGCCGTCGGCAAGCTGAAGACGCTCGATCCCGAGCTGCTCCGGTCGGTGGCGGAGGTCTTCTTCGGCTGAGCCCGCTTGGCGCGGGCCGCCTCAGCGCGCCGGCAGCGGGCAGGCGACACCGGTGCGCAGGTGGCAGTCGTAGCCGTTCGGGTTCTTGGCCAGGTACTGCTGGTGGTAGTCCTCGGCGTAGTAGAAGGGCCCCGCCTCGGCGATCTCAGTCACGATCTCTCCGTATCCGGCCGCCCCGAGCGCCTCCTGATAGCGGTCGCGGGTCGCCTTGGCCGCTTCGAGCTGACCGTCGGTCGTGGTGTAGATCCCCGAGCGGTACTGGGTGCCGACGTCGTTGCCCTGACGCATGAGCTGGGTGGGATCATGGCACTCGAAGTAGAGCTGGAGCAGCTCGTCGTAGCTCGTGCGAGCGCCATCGAAGACGACGAGCACCGACTCGGCATGGCCCGTGCGGGAGCTACAGACCTCTTCGTACGTCGGGTTCGGCGTCCAGCCTCCGCTGTAGCCGGCCGCCGTCGTGTACACGCCGGGCGCCTCCCAGAAACGGCGTTCGGAGCCCCAGAAGCAGCCGAGGGCGAAGATGGCTGTCTCGAAACCTTCGGGGAAAGGAGGCTCCAAGGCTGCATCGAGCACGGCGTGCCGCGCCGGCACCGCCATCTTCTCCGCCCTACCTGGGAGCGCCTCCTCGACGCTCACCATCTGCGGCTTGCGTCCGCCGAATATCCCCATCGCTGTCTCCTTTCCGACCGGCGGGCTCCCGCCCAGCTGGCTCGGCTGTTGTCCTCTGGCCGGCCCGGCGGCGGGGGCACCGCCCCCTTTGTCAACCGCCGCACGTGGCCGCCTCTTCCTGCTGCACCCGTTTGCTTGCACAGCCAGACCTGCGTCGTGGCTGCCTGCCTCATGCCTTCCTGCTGCCTCATGCCTTCCTGCCGCCTCGTGCCTTCCTGCTGCCTCATGCCTTCCTGCCGCCTCGTGCCGCCCGGCTCGTGCCTGCCCGCGTGGCTGTCTCGTGCCGCCCGGCTCGGGGCTGGAGGATCGGCCCCGGCTCGATGCCGGGCTCGATGCCCAGCTCGACGCCCGGTTGACATTGCGTGGCGTGGCTCACCAAAAGCTCAACCGGTGGCGGCGGCGAGGCCCAGCCTGACCGATATGCGTGTCGGCCTGGCGCGCCGGATCAGGCAAGAGCGTCCAGGCGCAAGAGGAGCGACTCGAGCAAGAGC
>JBOGHY010000131.1:0-5055 GCA_050742375.1 Acidimicrobiales bacterium
ACCGCTACCTGGTAGGGCGCCAGGCGAGGATGGAGGCGAAGCACCGTCCGGGGCTCGCCGGCGACGACGTCCTCGTCGAGGGCCGACAGCAGGAACGCCATGGCGGCGCGGGTGAGGCCGACCGCCGGCTCGATGACATAGGGCACGTAGCGCTCGCCCGTCTGCTGGTCGAAATAGTCGAGGCGCACCCCAGAGCGCTCGCCGTGGGCTTTGAGGTCGTAGTCCGTCCGGTTGGCTATGCCCTCCAGCTCACCGAAGCCCCAGGGGAAGTAGAACTCGACGTCGGTCGTCGCCGCCGAGTAGTGCGAGAGATCCTCGGGAGCGTGCTGGCGCAGCCGGAGCCAGTCGTCGCGCATTCCGTAGCGCTGGTACCACGAGAGGCGCTCGGAGGTCCAGTACTCGAACCACTTGGGCGCCTCCTCGGGAGGGACGAAGTACTCGACCTCCATGAGCTCGAACTCGCGGGTCCTAAAGACGAAGTTGCCCGGGGTGATCTCGTTGCGAAAGGCCCGCCCGATCTGGGCGATCCCAAATGGGGGACGCTTGCGCGTGGTCTGCAGGACGTTTTGGAAGTTGACGAACATGCCCTGGGCGGTCTCGGGCCGGAGATAGGCGACGGCTGCGTCCTCCTCGACCGGGCCGACGAAGGTCTTGAACATGAGGTTGAAAGGGCGAGCCTCGGTGAGATCCTTCGAGCCGCAGTTCGGGCACGCCCCGTCGATCTCGTCGGCTCGCCAGCGCTCCTTGCAGCTGCGGCAGTCGACCAAGGGGTCGTTGAAGGTCTCGAGATGGCCCGAGGCCTCCCAGACCTTCGGGTTGGTCAAGATGGCGGCGTCGATCGGGACGACGTCGTCGCGCTCTTGGATCATCGCCCGCCACCAGGCCTCCCGGACGTTGCGCAAGAGCAGGGCTCCGAGAGGTCCCCAGTCGTAGGTCGAGCGGATGCCGCCGTAGATCTCGGCAGAGGGGAAGACGAAGCCGCGCCGCCTGCACAAGTTGACGAGGTCGTCGAAGAGATCCGGTTTCGGCGGGCCTTGCATCCTCGCAGGATAGACAAGGCGGCGTGATCGTCCCGAAGCCCTCTGTCGGTCGGGCGTTGCGGCGGCACCTCAGGGCGGCGGGGAGACCAGCTCTCCGCCGACACAGGTGGCCACGCATCTGAGCCGGGCGTCGAGGACCGCCATGTCGGCGATCGCCCCGGCGCGAATCACGCCGAGGTCGTTCAGTCCCAAAAGGCGTGCCGGGGTCGTGGCGGCGGCAGCGGCGGCGTCGAGGACGCCGAGGCCGGCGTCCTCGACGAGGTTGCGAAAGGCGAGGTCCATCGTGAGGGCGCTCCCGGCGAGCACGGCCGGGTCGGAGGCGAGCGAGACCCTGCGGTCGCCGAGGCGGATCTTGGTGTGGCCCATCTCGTAGTCGCCCGGTTCGAGGCCGGCCGCTCCCACCGCGTCGGTGACCGCCACGAGGCGTGGCGCCGCGAGCCTGCCGAGCAGGCGCAGGACCGCCGGGTGGACGTGCTCGAGGTCGGCTATCACCTCCAGGCTCACGCGCTCGTCGTCGAGGGCGGCCCCGACCGCCCCGGGCATGCGATGGTGCAGCGGGGCCATGGCGTTGAACAGATGGGTGGCATGGCGCGCCCCCGCCTCGAAGGCAGCCATCGCCGTGTCGTAGTCGGCGTCGGTGTGACCGACGGCTACTCGCGCCCCGCGGTCGAGCGCCGCTCCTATGACCTCGAGGGCGCCCGGCAGCTCTGGGGCGATGGTGACGAGGCGGATCGCCCTTCGCCCCGCCTCGAAGAGCGCGTCGAGCTCGTCAAGGCTCGGCCGGCGCAGCCACTCGGGGTTGTGCGCACCCGACTTCGCCCGGGCGAGCCAGGGCCCCTCGAGGTGGGCTCCGATGACCCGGGCGCCGCCCGGGATGGGCCGCCGCATGCTGGCGGAGATCCCCTCGACGGTTGCAGCCAGCCGCTCGGGCGAGTCCGAGACCGTGGTCGGAAGGAGCGCCGTCGTCCCATGAGCGGCGTGGAACCGGGCGATCCGCTCGATCGAGGCGGCGACCTCGCCGGCGTCGGCGCCGTTCACCTGTGTCCCTGCTCCGCCGTGCACGTGGACGTCGACGAAGCCCGGCACGAGCCACTCGCCGCCGAGCTCGGAAGCGTCGATCACCTCCGCCCGCCCGGCGACGTCGGCAGGCGGGCTCCCCGGGCGAACCTCGCGGATGCGCTCGTCGGCGATCACGACGTAGCCCGGCTCGAGCACCTCGTCGGGCGTGACCACCGCTGCCGCCGTGATGGCGCCGGGACGCTGAGGCGACCTCACGCCGGATGTCGTCACAGCGCAGAAGTTACCTGCTTGGGCCCGGATCCTCCCTGCCGGATCCGTCCCCGAGCCCCCCGCCGCCGCCACTTGCGGCACCGCTGCGGTCGAGCGCAGCTGCCATGACCGACGATCTCGCCGAGCGGAGGCGGCGCTCGAGGTGGTGCTCGGTGGCGAGCGTGGCGAGGCGCTCGACCTCGGCCGTCGCCCGCGACGCCGGCGTGGCCAGGGCCGCCCGCAGGCCCCCGCCGAGGATCTGGCGCACGAGCTCGAGCGTCTCGGGCGCCACGGCCCGACCGCTGCGGCATCTCCCGCAAACAAAACCTCCCGCTTGCGGGTCGAAGGCCACGAGGCCGCCTGCCCCGCCGAAGACCTGGCCGCAGCGGGCGCAGTCATGAGGAGAGGGCCCTACCCCTTCGAGGACGAGCAGCTTCAACAAGAACGCCCCCAAAAGGACCGGCCCGCCTTCGCCGGCGAGGGCGCCGAGGGCGCCGGCGAGCAGCTTGAAGACGGCAGGCATCGGCTGGCGCTCGACGGCGACATGGTCGACGGCCTCGAGCATGGTGAAGGCGGTCGGCATCTTGTCGAGGTTCTCCCGCACGCCGCGGAAGTGATCGATCACCTCGACTGCCGTCACGACGTCGAGCTCGCGCCCCTTCCAGCAGGCGAGAGAGACGTGAGTCATGGGGTCGAGCCGGCTCCCGAGCCGGCTGCGGGTGCGCCGGATGCCCTTGGCGACGGCACGGACCTTGCCGTGCTCGGGGGTGACGATCGTGACGATCCGGTCGGCCTCGCCGAGGCGGGTGGTGCGTAGGACGACGCCCTCGTCCTTGTAGGAGGCCAAGGCTCAGCGCCCCCTGGTTCCCCGGATCTGGGCGCCGAAGTACAAAAGAGCAAGGCCCACGAGCACGACGACGATGATGGCAAAGGCGCTCGGATCGCCGGCGAAGGCGAGGAGCACCAAGAAGGCGACGAAGACGAGGCCGAGGACGACGCCGGAGATGACGCCGATGTGGTCCCGCGCCCGGAAGGGCGTCTCGGGCGGTCTGCTCACCGCTTCACGCCCCCGTAGCGTCTCTCGCGCCGCTGGTACTCCCCTACGGCCTCGAAGAGATCGCCGCGGCGGAAGTCGGGCCAGAGGACGTCGGTGAAGACGAGCTCGGAGTAGGCGAGCTGCCACAGCAGGTAGTTCGACATCCGGTACTCGCCGGAGGTCCGGACGACGAGGTCGGGATCCGGCATGTCCGGCCAGTACAGGCGCCGGCGGATCGTGCGTTCGTCGATCCGGCTCGCCGTGATGCCGTCGGCCACGAGCGCCCGGACAGCGTCGACGATCTCGGCGCGGCCGCCGTAGTTGAAGCAGATCGTGAGCGTGAGGCGGCGGTTGGCGGTGGTGAGCTCCGCCGACTCGTCCATGTGGCGCAGCAACCGCCTCGGTACTCGCCAGTCGCGCCGTCCCGAGAAGCGTATCCGCACCCCTTTCTCGTTCATCTCGTCGCGATGGCGGGTGAGGATGCCCTCGTTGAAATTCATGAGGTAGCGGACCTCGTCGGGTGGCCGTCGCCAGTTCTCCGTCGAGAAGGCGAACATCGTCAGCCACTCGATCCCGATGGCGAGCGCCCCGTCGACGACGTCGAACATCGCCTCCTCGCCGGCGGCGTGGCCCTCGGTGCGCGGCAGTCCGCGGGCTCGTGCCCACCGACCGTTGCCGTCCATCACGCAGGCGACATGGTGCGGCACTCGCCTGCGGTCGACCGACCGGAGCTCTGCGGCTGCCACGGGTCGCAAGTTAGCCGGGCAGATCGTCCCGGTCCCCGCACGAAACGCGTGCCGCCCCGGTCAAAGGAGCGATACTTGGAGGGATGACGGAGCTCAACGAGCCGAGATGACCATCGACGTGCCGATGGAGGAGGCCGAGCTCGCCGAGGTGTCCGGGCGCCTGGAGTCACTCGCAGCGCTCGAAGCCGCTGTCGGGGCGGTGACATGGGCGGGCGAGGTCTTCGGCGGGAGCCTCGCCGTCGCAAGCTCGTTCCAGGACGTCGTGCTCGTCGACATCGTCCGACGGCACCTTTCCCGGGCCGAGATCATCTTCCTCGACACCGGCTTCCACTTCGCCGAGACACTTGCCTTCGTCGAGCACACGGCAAAGATCTGGGATCTGAACCTGACGGTCACCCGACCGAACGTCGGGCCAGACGAGTCGAAGTGCGGATCTCCCGGCTGCTGTCGGGTGCGTAAGGTCGAACCGTTGCAACGGGCGCTCGACGGGCGGGGGTGCTGGATCACCGGCTTGAAACGGGTCGATACCCCAGAAAGGGAGTCCGCTCCGATCATCGGCCTCGACAGGGCCCGATCGATGGTGAAGGTCAACCCGCTCGCCACCTGGAGCGACCAGGAGATCGAGGACTACCTGACCAAGGAGAGCCTTCCGCGCCATCCGCTCACCTACGCGGGCTACGTCTCGATCGGCTGCGAGCCGACCACCAAGCCGGTGGGCGACGGCCAGCACCCCCGCCAGGGTCGTTGGCCGGGCAGTGACAAGACCGAGTGCGGTCTTCATATCTAGCTCTAGCCCTACGCCGGCCGCGCTCGGCCTTCACGAGACGGGCGCGCCGTCGAGCAGGACGCGGCGGGGCTCGAGGCCGTAGCTCCAGGCGAAGGCACCCTCGTGCGGGGCGTCCCACACGACGAGGTCGGCGCGCATCCCGGGGGCGACGGTCCCCCTGTCGGCCCCGAGCCGAAG
>JBOGHY010000132.1:0-5819 GCA_050742375.1 Acidimicrobiales bacterium
CCGCCCGCGCTACCTTCAGGGCGTGCGTTGCCCGTGGTGCGGGGCCGGGGAGGACCGCGTCGTGGACTCGCGCTCGGTGGAGCACGGAGCGGCGGTCCGCCGCCGGCGCGAGTGCACCGGTTGCGGAAGGCGCTTTACGACCTATGAGCGACACAACCAGGCGGTCACGCTCGTGTTGAAGCGCTCCGGGCAACGCGAGCCCTTCGAGCGGGCCAAGGTCGTCGCCGGCGTGATGTCGGCCTGCAAGAACCGACCCGTCGACGACGGGGCGATCGGCGAGCTGGCGGCCGCAGTGGAGGACCTCGCTCGAAGCCGCGGTCCGGAGGTGACGAGCGAGCAGATCGGCCGCTCGGTGCTGGAGCGGCTGCGGGAGCTCGACGACGTCGCCTCGGTGCGCTTTGCAAGTGTGTACAAGGGGTTCGAAGAGGCGGCGGACTTCGAACGGGAGCTCGGGCTCTTGCAGGACGACGCCGAGACGAACCGCCCCGGCGATCCCGGCGAGCCCGGCTGAGCGGCGGCGGAGTCCCGATGGCCGGTCTGCGCCTCATCTCCGAGACGCCGGCGCGCGCTCTCGCCGTCTACGCCCACCCCGACGACCCCGACATCTCCTGCGGAGGCTCGCTCGCCCGCTGGGCGGTCGACGGTTGCGAGGTCTCCGTCGTGATCTGCGCCTCGGGCGACAAGGGCTCGACCGACCCCGAGGAGACCTCCGGAGAGCTGGCCGCCCGCCGGGCCGACGAAGCACGCCGTGCGGCGGGGCTCCTCGGTGCCGCCGGCGTCCACCTGCTCGGCTATCTGGACGGGGAGCTCGAGAACGACACAGAGCTGCGTGGCCGGCTCGTGGGCCTCGTGAGATCGCTGCGCCCCGAGGTGGTCGTCTGCCCGGACCCGACCGCCGTCTTTTTCGGCGCCTACCACTACAACCACCGCGATCACCGCATCGTCGGCTGGGCGACGCTCGACGCGGTGGCTCCCGCCGCCTCCTCGCCGCTCTACTTCCCCGAGGCGGGCGGGGCGCACCAGGTGCGAGAGGTCCTGCTCTCGGGCTCGCTCGAGGCCGACTGCTGCGTCGACATCACCGGCACGATCGAGACGAAGGTGGCAGCCGTCGGCTGCCACAAGAGCCAGCTCCCCGATGCGAACGACTGGTTCGCCCTGGCGGTTCGCGACGGCGCTCAGGACGCCGGCCGGCAGGCCGGAGTGCCCTTCGCCGAGGTCTTCCGGGGCCTCAGGTTCTCGACGTGAGAGATCCGGCGGACACAAAAGAGCGCCAAGACCTCGACGTGCTCCACGTCGACATGGACTGCTTCTTCGCCGCCGTCGAGGTCCTCGACGACCCCCGCCTCGTCGGCCGCCCCGTCATTGTGGGGGGTACGGGGGCGCGAGGCGTCGTCGCCTCTTGCTCCTACGAGGCTCGCACCGTAGGCGTCGCCTCCGCCATGCCGATGTCAGAGGCGCGCCGCCGCTGCCCATCGGCCGTCGTCCTGGACGGCCGCCATGACCGCTACGGCGAGGTCAGCCGACGCCTGCACGAGGTCTTCCACGAGTTCACACCGGTGGTCGAGCCCATCGCGCTCGACGAGGCGTTCCTCGATGTCGCCGCCGGTCACCGGCTCTTCGGCGACAGCCCGGCGATAGCCCATGGGGTGAGGGAGCGGGTGCAAGAGGTGCTCGGCCTCCAGTGCTCGGTCGGCGTGGCCAGGTCGAAGCTCCTGGCCAAGCTCGCCTCGCGTGACGCAAAGCCCCGCCCGAGCGCCCACGGCCCGGAGCCCGGCCCGGGGGTCGTGGTGGTGGCCAGATCCGACGAGCTCGCCTTCCTCTGGCCCCGGCCCGTGGGCGATCTGTGGGGCGTCGGGCCACGGATGGTCGAGCGGCTCGGGAGCTACGGCATACACACGGTCGGCGATCTCGCCTCCCTCGACCGGTCCTCGTTGGAGCGGTTCGCGGGCAGGGCATCCGGCCGGCAACTGTTCGATCTCGCCAGGGGCGACGACCGGCGCCCGGTCGTCGGCGGGCGGGCCCTCAAGTCGGTCGGCCATGAGGAGACCTTCCCCGTCGACGTGCGCGACGGCGAGCGGTTGCAAAGTGAGCTCGTCCGTCTATCGGACTCGGTTGGCTCCCGGCTGCGGGCGGCCGGGATGGTCGGGCGGACGGTCAACTTGAAGCTGCGGTTCGGCGACTTCCGGACCATCACCCGCTCTCATTCGACGGCCGGCACCCTTGCCGGCTCCCGCGCGGTCTCCAGAATCGCGTCCGCCCTGCTTGCGACCCTCGACGTCTCGGACGGCGTGAGGCTGCTCGGGGTGAGCGTCTCATCTCTCGAGGCGGCCGACGCACGGTCGGGACGACAGCTGAGGCTCATGGCGGTGGAGGGAGCTGGGGGGGAGGGAGGGGCTTTCGAAGGAGGCCATGACGGCGATCAGGGGGATGCGCTCGGCGAGGCGTGGGACGAGGTCGACCGGGCGGTGGACGCCATCCGGCGGCGCTACGGGGCCGGGGCGGTCGGACCGGCAGCGGTGGTGACCGCAACGGGGCTCGCCGTGAAGGAGCTCGGCGACTCGCAGTGGGGGCCTTCGGCGAACCGCCCGGGCGACGCGCCGGCGAGGTTTCCGAGGGGGTAACGTCTGTCTTGCGGGCAGGAGTCCGAGACTTTCGAGGCTCGTGGCGTGTCGAACCACCGGGAAGGGATGAGGGTGCCGCTTTCCGAAGAGGAGCAACGGATCCTCCAGGAAATGGAGCAGAAGCTCTACGAGCACGACCGGGCCTTCGTCCACCGGGTCAACAGCAACGCCCACCGCCTGCAGACTCCCCGGGGTGCACGCTGGGCCGGCGTCCTTGTAGTCGCCGGCCTGGCGCTCCTCCTCGGGACCTTCCGCTTCTCCGTGCCCCTTGGTGCCCTCGGGTTCTTCATGATGCTCGGCGGGACGCTCGTGGTGGCGCAGCACATTCGCCAGTCCGGCGAAGGCCACGAGCGGTCGTCGCGCTCGGGCAGGGGGCCGAACCTCGCCGAGAAGTCGTCGGAGATGCGCCGGCGCATGCGCTCGCGCTTCGGTCACCGCAACTGAGGCCCCCCGGCCTCTGCCTCGCGCTCGACATCGGCGGCACCAAGCTTGCGGTGGCACTGGCCGGCCGCGGCGGCGAGCTCGTCTTCCAGGACCGGATCGCCACGCCGAGAGTCTCGGACGCGTCGGCGCTCTACGGGGTCGTGAAGCACCTCTGCCAGCTCGCCGCCGAGGCGGCGGACGCACGACCGATCGATGTCGTGGGAGTCGGCTGCGGCGGGCCGATGACGGCCTCGGGGGAGGCCGTCTCACCGCTCAACATCCCCGCCTGGAGGAGCTTTCCGCTGCACCGGGCGCTGCAGGAGACCGCCACCGAGCTCCTCGGGCGCCCGACTCCGGTCTTCGTCGACAACGACGCCAAGGCAATCGCCCTCGCCGAAGGCTGGCTCGGCGCCGCACGAGGAGAGAGGAATTATCTTGCGATGGTCGTCTCTACGGGGGTGGGCGGCGGGATCGTGCTCGACGGGCGTCTGCTCGAGGGGGCTGCCGGCAATGCCGGTCACATCGGTCACGTCATAGTCGAGCCCGGCGGTCGGAAGTGCGCCTGCGGCGCCAGGGGCTGCCTCGAGGCCGAGGCGTCGGGCTCCGCCATCGCGGCGATGTCCGGCCATCCGGCCTCGGAGGCACCCGTCGAGATAATCGAGCGAACCGGCGCCCTTGTCGGGCGTGCGGTGGCCTCGGTCGCCAATCTCCTTGACCTGCAGCTCGCCGTCGTCGGCGGAAGCGTCGCCCTCGGCTTTGGCACCGGGTTCTTTCGCGCCGCCGAGAGGGAGCTTGGGCTCTCGGCGAGCCTCGACCACTCGCGCGACTGCCGTATCGTGCCTGCCGGACTTGGCGAGACGGCGCCGCTCATCGGCGCGGCCGCGGTCGGATGGCGAGGCCTCTCGTCATGAGAACAGGTCCCTGGTGGGCACGGTCGGCGGGCGCGCTGCTCGCCCGTCCCTGGTTGTGGCCAGCGCTGTGCCGCCAGATCGCCGCCATGGTGCCGCCGCGGTGGTGGTGCCGCCGGCCCCCGTTGCCGCTGCCCTCCAAGGCGTGGCTGGGATTCCGCATGGAGACCGCCTATGGCGATGCCTCCTCTCGCCCCGAGCCGGGCGACGTCATCTCGTGGCTCGAGTGGTGTCGCGAAGGCGGGGCGCCTGTGCTCACAAGCTGGCGGCGGGACCTCTTCGGCACGCCCAAAAGCGGCTCGCTCCGACGCGTCTTCGGCACGAAGGCGTCGCCACGCTGAACTATCGTCGGTGGGCATGGACTGTACGGGGCGGACGGCGCGCCGTAAAGGGCACCGACAAGGCTGAGATGCACAGTCGCGCGCTCGTCCTCAACGCCTCCTACGAGCCGCTTTCGGTTGTGACCGCCCGCCGGGCGCTCGTCCTCGTCCTCTCCGACAAGGCGGTGCTCATCCACGAGAGCGGGACCAAGGTCCACTCGGCGACGAGAACTTTCGACGCCCCTTCGGTGGTGCGCCTCGTCCACTACGTCCGGGTGCCGCATCAAAGCCGGGTGGCCGTCACGAGACGGTCCGTCTTCGTGCGCGACGGCCACCGCTGCCAATACTGTGGCGGCCAGGCCGAGAACATCGACCACGTAGTGCCCCGCAGTCGCGGCGGCACGCATTCCTGGGAGAACGTCGTTGCCTGCTGCCGCCGGTGCAACGCGAGGAAGGAGGACCGGCTCCTCGACGAGGCGGGCTTCCACCTCACGCGCCAACCCCGGGCGCCCCGCTCGAGGCTGTGGCTGCTCGCCGCCAGCGGCGAGGTGGCCGACGAATGGGCGCCCTACGTCCAACCCGTCCTCGGCCACGCCGTCGGCATCTGAGCCAGGCGCGGGGCCGTCGCCAGGCGGCGATGCCCCAGGAACGGCATGGATGGCGCCTCGAGCGACGCTCGGGTCTCGCCCGCCAGCTTCACCGCTGGGCCGAGCTTCCCTGCTCCGGCCGCCTCGTGCGTTGCTGCCAGGTGCTCGACTGCGCCGTCGTGCTCGGGAGCACGCAGTCGGCGAGCGACTTCGACGAAGAGCGCGCCCGCGCCCGCGGCCTCGCCTTGGTCCGGCGGCGCAGCGGCGGGGGAGCGGTCCTCGTCGCTCCGGGCGCCCAGCTCTGGGTGGACTTCTTCATCCCAAGTGCCGATCCTCTGTTCGAGATTGACGTTGCGCGGTCGTTTCGCTGGGTCGGCGAGGCGTGGGCCGGCGCACTGAGGGCGACTTTTCCCGGGGCGACGATCGAGGTCGTCGATACGTCGTCTGCTCGACGGCCGAAGCTCGCAGCTTCGCTCTGCTTCGCCGGTCGGATCCCGGGCGAGGTGACACTTGGCGGACGCAAGGCGGTCGGTTGCTCACAGCGCCGCACACGCGACGGCGCATGGATCCACACCGTGGTGATGCTCGAGTCAGATGGCGGCCTGCTCGCCTCGGTGCTGGGCTGCCCAGAGCCCTGGCGGGAAGAGGCCGCCCGTGTGCTCGACGCCTCTTCGGCCGCGCTCCGGGAGGGCCTGTCCGGCGGCGCGCGGGGCGGCCGGGAGAGGACCGGGGCCTTGCTGGCGGCCCTACTCGCCTGCCTGCCGCCCCTCGTGCCGCCTGGCCATCGGCTCATGGGCAGGGCGATGCAATGATCGCGGCGTGGAGGAACCCTACCCGCAGCCCTTGTGGAGCGCCGAGGTGCACGAGGCCGACTGGATCGCCGAGCGCCTGGCGCCGTTAGGCCGCGGCGTAACCTCTTTGGTGCCGAACGGGTTCGATGCCTACGCCCGGGTGCTGCAC
>JBOGHY010000133.1:0-15055 GCA_050742375.1 Acidimicrobiales bacterium
AGCCGGGCGGCTCTCAACCTCGTGCGCCGCGTCGGCGGCGATCCCGTCGTCTTCGGCACCCTTCTCACCGAGGGGTGGCAGTGGCGGGAGACCCTCGGCGAGGACGCCCAAAAGGTGTGTGCTCTTGGAGAGATCCCGCTCTTTTCCCACCTCGACGACGGCCGCCTCGTAGAGACCTGGGCACCGGAGGGCTAGTGCCCGGCGGACAGCCCCGGGCGGCGCCGCTCCCGCCCTGCGGCTCGCTCAGGCCGGGGAGAGGGTGACGTTGGCCGAGAGCATCTCCTCTTGCACCCGCGACTGGCGGCGTACGACGACGGACCCGACGATCGCATAGACAAGGGCGCCGCCGAAGAAGCCCGTGAAGACCGACATGTCGGCACCCTGAGCGCCGCCGAAGGCGAGCGCCTTTGCGATTGGGCCGACGTAGAAGAGCTGGTCGAGGGCGAGAACCGAGGCGACGATCCCGCAGGTCTGAGCGAAGATCGCCGCCCAGTTCACGCCGCCCTGCTCCCAGTAGATGCTCGACCGGTCCGTCTTCTGCAGCTCTGCTGGGACGTAGCGGTACTTCCGCAGGATCCAGTCGACGAGGAAGATGCCGCACCAGGCCGAGATCCAGCAGATCACCGCCGCCACAAAGTCGCTCAGATAGGTCTTGAAGGAGCTGTTCAAGATGGCGATCAGCCCGACGAGTATGCACAGCGCGCTGTCGATGAGCACCGCTTGATAGCGCTTCACCTTGAGGCCGAGGGCGAGGAGCGACACCCCAGAGGAGTAAAGGTCCAAGCTGTTGATCGCGAACAGCTGCAGGATCGAGAAGAGCAGGAGGACCACCACGAAAGCCGCCGGGATCGCCGACTGGTGGGCGAAGGGGAGGAAAGCGTTGGCGCTCGTTCCGATCGTCGTCAGGAAGGTCCCGACGACTGCCCCGAGGATCATGCAGAGGATCTCGGGGACCGCCGTGCCGAGAAAGACCCAGCCGACTATGGACTTCCGCGACGACCCTTCTGGGCAATAGCGGGAGTAGTCGTTACCGTTCTCGGTCCAGCCGAGGCCCGAGAGAGCGATCGTGAAGGCGAGGCCCACCATGTAGAACTGCCAGCCGTGGGCGAAGGAGGCCGTCTTCACGCCCATGTCGGTGTGCCCTATCGAGAAGCCGAGAAGGATAAGAAAGATCACGATGAACGGGACGACGAGCCAGCGAAGCGTCTTCACCATCGTCGCGTGCCCTAAAAGGGGAAGGACCGCCTGGATGATGACGGCGATGATGAGCATGATCACCTCCGCCGGCTTGCCCGGCGAGAAGCCCGCCTTGATCGCGAGCACGAGGCCCGCACCGGTGATGAGGATGATCCCCTCGACCTCGAAGCCGATCTGGGTGAGCCAGTTGAAGAGAGATATCACCCTCGTCCCGTGCGGCCCGTATGCCGCTCGGTTCACCGCGAAGGTCGTGGTGCCGGCCTGAGGTCCCTGCAGCGAGGTCAGCCCGAGCAGGAAGAACGTCAGGTTGCCGATGATGATGAGGCTGAGGGCCTCGTAGAAGCTGAACCCGAAGGTCATCAGGATGGCGCCGTAGATGAAGTACTCAATGTTCACCGACGCCCCGGCCCACATGCCGAAGAGGTCGCGCGGCCTCGCCCAGCGCTCGCTCCTGGGCACGTAGTCCAGACCCCGCGCCTCGATGCGGAAGGCCTCGCCCGCTGTGCCTGATCCGCCGACCGCCTCGCCCGTCTCGCTCGTCTGCACAGGTCCCCTCTCTTCCGGTCTCGTCGAGCGTGCCTCAGAAGCCGCCACCGCGAGCAGACAATCACGGAAGCGGCCCGGCGCGGACACTAGCCCCTATGCTCCGCCCGGGCCGGGTATTGAGTGAGTCCGGGTCTCGGGCGGTGACCCGGTGCTAACTTCTGGTCCGCGCCGAGAGGAGAATCGATGGTCACCTCCGAGTACCTGCGGCGCGTGCCGAAGGTGGAGCTCCACTGCCACTTCGAGGGAACTGTGCGTCCTGAGACCGCCGCCGACCTCGCGAAGGAGCACGGCGTCGAGCTGCCGACAAAAGACGTGACCGAGCTCTACTCCTACGAGACGATCGAGGAGTTCCTCGTCATCTTCGCCCTGGTGTCCTCGACCCTCATCGACGCGAGCGACTTCGCCCGCGTCGCCTATGAGTCCCTGGAGGACGGCGTGCGTCTCGGGAACCTGAAGCATCGGGAGATGTTCTTCAACCCGACTCTCCACACGCGCCGCGGCGTCGCGATGTCGACGGTCATGGACGGGATCGCCGATGGCATCCGCTCGGCCGCGGCGGACCTCGGCGTCTCCTGCAGGATGATCGCGGACGTCTACCGCCAGGACCCTCCCGCCGTCGCCCGCCAGATGGTCGAGGACGTGCTCGCAAGCCGGGTCGACGAGCTGATCGGGCTCGGCATGGACGGCGCCGAGGCGCCCGATCCGCCCGAGCAGTTCGTCGAGGCATTCCACCTCGCGCGCCGCGGCGGGCTCCGGCTCACGAGCCACGCGGCCGAGGACGCCCCCGCTCGCAACATCACGACCTGCCTCGACCTTCTCGGCTGCGAGCGCATCGACCACGGCTATCACGTCCTCGAGGACGAGACCGTGATGGAGCGGTGCAGGAACGAGGGCATCTACTTCACGTGCTGCCCGACGTCGACGGCGGTCGTCTACGCGTGGCCCGACCTCAAGGAGCACCCCATCGGCAAGATGGTCTCAGCGGGGCTCCGCTGCACGCTCAACTCCGACGACCCTACGATGTTCCACACCGACGTCGGCAAGGAGTACGTGGACTTCTGCACGGCTCTCGACTACGGGGCGATCACCGTTCGGGAGCTCTGCCTGAACGGGGTCGAGGCGGCGTGGCTCGACGACGACGAGAAGCGCGCCATGCGGGCGTCCTTCAGATCTGAGCTCGACCGTCTCGGGGCCGACCTGAGCTCGACCGTCTCGGGGCCGACGTGAGCCGCCCGGAGCCGGCGCCCCTCGCCTAGCCATAGGCTTAGGGAGGTCCGCGTTGCTCGGACTGCGGCCCGCCCGGCCTGGCCGAGCGCGGGGGTTGCCCGCCGTCCAGAGGGCACTCGACGGCCCGACCAGCCCGACGGCTCGGCGCCCGGCCGGTGCTCACGTCGACCTCGGGGCCGGCGCCGGGCGCCGTCACGACCAGGTGCGCGCCTCGCCGGCGAGATAGCCGTCCAGAAGTCCGAGCAGCTCTCGTCTGCGGTCCTCCCCGCAGAAGGCCGCCTCGATCGAGGTGCGAGCGAGCTGACCCAGCTGGGCCGCCTCCCAGGCGAACTCTCGAGCGCACGCCTCGTACTCGCCGGCAATGGTGATCCCGTAGAGCTCCGGGTCGTCGGTGTTGAGCGACACTGCTACTCCGGCCCGCCGGAGCACCTCGACGGGGTGCTCGGCGAGTGACGGCGCCAGCCCGAGGCGGACGTTCGACGTCGGGCAGATCCCGAGCGGGATCTTGCGCTCAGCGAGCTCGGCCACCAAAGAGGGCTCCTCCACGCAACGGATCCCGTGGTCGATCCGCTCGGCCCCAAGCCTGTCGATCGCCTCGCGCACGCCCGTAGGCCCGCTCGACTCCCCCGCGTGGGCCGTCCGCCGCAGCCCGGCGGCGGCCGCCCGGGAGAAGGCCTCGACAAAGACCTCGGTCCGAGAGCCGGCCGACTCGTTCCCGTCGATCGAGAGCGCCACGAGGCGGGCGCTTCGGTGGGCAAGCAGGAAGTCGACGAGCTCGGCCGCCTCGCCCGCCGACTGCTGGCGCTTCAGGCTTAGGCAGAACGACAGCGTGGCAAGCCCGTCGGCCTCGGCGGCCCGCGCACCCGCCTCGAGGGCGGCCACCATGTCGCCGAGGCGCCGGCGCCAGGCGGGCCAGTGCGTGGGGTTGAAGATGACGTCGCCGTGGGCCGCCCCCGCGGCGGCCAGGCGCCGGGCGGTCGAGTAGACGATCTCCTCGACCTCGCCAGGCTGGCCCACGACGGCACAGGACCAGTCGAGGTAGGAGAGAAGCGCCCCCAGGCTTTCGATGCGGGGACGACCTTCCTCCGTCGGCACAGGTGCCCTCGAGCCCGTCCCGGCGGCGGCCCGGGCGGCGAGATCTGGGGGGATGCAGCCTTCGAGGTGGAGATGGACCTCGGCCTTCGGTAAGCCCGTCACGAAGTCGTCGAGATCGCCCGGCACACCGCCATCCTGCCTCCGCCGGCGGTAGGCTCGCCTCATCGGCGGGAGAGGCACCGGGCGGCGGCCCGAGCCAGCCGAGCGACGTCAGGGGAGTACGGCAAGGATGCCACCAGCTGGGACGAGGGCGCCGTCGGCCCGCCTGTTCGGGCTCTCGCTCCTTCGTAGGGCGCTTTGGTGGCGGGCGGGCTCGTCGGCAGCCTTCTTCGCCGTCGCCATCGTCAGTGTCGCCGCCGCCACCGCCGGGCCGATCTATCTCGCCGCCGCCGACCAGTCGGTCCTCACCAACGTCCTTTCGCCTGCGCCTCCCGAGGCAAAGGGGTTAGTCGTCTCCCCGCAGCCCGGGACCGTGTCCTCGCTCACGGCGCTCGTGCGAGCGCTGCACGCCCTGCCGGCGTCGCCCGAGGGGCGGGCGTGGTGGGCAAGGCCGGTCTACTCAGAGGATCTCGGCACGACCGCCAGCCTCGGCGGGGGCCAGGCGGTCGCCGCCGACCTGGACTGGCGCTCGGGCATCTGTCACCACATCGTCTTGCGCTCCGGGCGCTGCCCCGCCGGCGGACCGGGCGTCGCCATGAGCGAGCGCAGCGCCGCTTTCTTGCACGCCCGAGTCGGATCGGAGGTGACCCTTGCCGGGCGGGACGTCGGGCACGCGAGAGAGAAAGTCGTCGGTGTCTACACGATCACCGATCCGACGGCCCCCTACTACTGGGGCGAGAACTACTACCGCTTCGGATCGGGGAGCGCCTCCATGCCGAGAGTCGACGCGTTGTTCGCCTCGAGAGCCACCGTCGCCGCCTTCACCAGCCGCGGTGGGGTCGCCGTCAGTGCCGACGTGCCCCTTGTCGAGACCAACCTGTTCGCTCCCGACGTACCGGCCCTGGAGTCGGCCCTCTCCCGCCTCGAGACCCGCCTCGGCGGGGTCCCCTGGTCCCTCGACACGACGAGCCGGGTCACGAGCCTTCTCCAAAGGGCACAGTCGCAGGAGAACGCCATGGCGACGAGCGTCGCCGTCATCGACCTCGAGCTCATGCTGCTCGTGCTGATGGTCCTCTACGGCGTCGCAGCCGGAACGAGCGCCGCCCGGGAGCACGACCTCGCCCTCGGCGACCTGAGAGGCCTGCCGCCTACCTCGCTCGCCCGTCTGGCCCTTAGGGAGCCGTTCGCCCTTCTGGCGGTCGCCGCCCCCGTCGGAGCCGTCATCGGGTGGCTCGCCGTGCGGGCAATCGCGCCGGCGGTGCTGCTTCCCGGCACGCCCGTGCCCTTCGACTCACTCGCCGTTGTGACGGCTGCCGCCGGCCTTGTCGGGGGCATGCTCGCCAGCATGGCGGGCTCCGCCCGCCTGCTCGGTAGGAGCGAAGGCGCCGCCGCCATCACCCGTCCTCGCCGGCGCGCAGGGCGCGGAGCCGTCGCCCTCGACGTCTTCGCCGTCGCCTTTGCCATCGCCGCCATCGCCGAGATCGACGTGTCGGGCCTCGGTGGCGGCACCAAGTCGAGCCCGCTCGCGACGCTCGCTCCGGGGCTCGTGGCGCTCGCCGTCGGGATCGTCGCGGCACGCCTCGTGCCGCTCGTCTGTCGCCTTGCGGCCCGCTCCACGACCGACTCGCCCCGGGTCGCGACCCACCTGTCGCTCCAGCGAGTCGCCCGGCGCTCGCTCCTCGTCCGCCAGGCCATAGTGATGGCGATCGCCGTCAGCCTCGTGTACTTCTCGGCCGGCGCCTTCCTAGTCGCCCGGCACAACCGCACGATCGAGAGCCAGTTCCAGGTCGGTGCCGGCCAGGTCCTCTCGGTGACCGCTCCGGAGGGCTCGGATCTCACGCGCCTCGTCCGCCGGGCAGATCCCTCCGGGGACGTCGCCATGGCGGCAGAGGAGCTGAGCTCGAGCAGCGGCTCGCTCCTCGCCGTCGACTCGAGGCGCTTCGCCGAGGTGGCGGCCTGGCCAGGCCACCTCGGCGGTGTAAGCGCTGCCGCAGTCGCCCACTACCTGCGGCCCCGCACGACGGCGCCGATCACATTCGCCGGAGACCTCGTGCGTATCCGCGCCGACCTCGGTGGGATAACGCCGTCCTTTGCCGGGCCGTCGGACATCGGCCGCGTCGAGCTGCAGCTCGGGGTTCTAAACACCTACTACATGGCCCCAGTCTCGGTGCTGCTCGGGCCGCTCCGGGAGGGCACCCACACCTACGTCGCAAGCCTCCAGGGCAGCTGCAAGCGCCACTGCCGCCTCGAGTCGATCGGCCTCTCCTGGATCCAGCCGAGCTCGCCGCCGGAGAGCCTCAGCGGCATCAACGTGCCCGTGGTGCTCGAGTCCCTCGCCACCCGCCATGGCGGCTCGTGGGAGCCTGTCGTCGGCATATTCGCCCACACCGGGCGCTGGCGCAGCGGCCTCAATCCCGGGACGCATATCGGCTCCAACGTCGCGGGGGGTCTCCCCGTCGACTTCAACGAGACCTCGAGCGGCTCCGGACCGGCGATCGAGCCCACCGACGTGCCCGTGCTGCTCCCCGCGGTCGTGACAGACGAGGTGGTCGCAGCCAATTCGGGCTCCGGCACGCCAGGCTCGACCTTCTTTCCGGCCGAGAACCTCGACGGCGCCACCATCACCGTCGACGGCAAGATCCAGGTCCGCTCGCTGCCGCGTGCAGGGACGGACGCCGTGCTCGTCGACCTCAGCCTTGCGGAGCTCCTCCAGACCGGTCCGGGCATCTATGCCACCGACGAGGTGTGGATCTCCCCCTCGGCGAGCGCCGCACAGGCCTCCCAGGTGGTCTCGCGCCTCAAAGCCGACGGGGTGAGGGTCCTCTCACACGACAGCGCCGGCGCCCTCGAGCGCCAGCTCAACCGGGCGGGCCCGTCGCTCGCTTTCATACTCTTCCTCGTCGCCGGATGCGCCGCGGCGCTCCTTGCCGCAGGATCGCTGCTCTTTGCCGTGGCCTCCTCGGCGCGGAGGCGCTCGATAGAGCTCGTCGCCCTCGGCGCCGCCGGCGTCCCGTCCCGCAAGCTCGTCGGGGCCCTCGTAGGCGAGCTGTCGATCGTGACGGCCACGGGACTTGCGGCCGGCGTCGTCGCCGGCATCGTGGCGGCGGGCTTCGCCCTGCCGGCCGTGCCGGAGTTCTCCGGTCTCCTCCCCGGACCGAGCCTCGGCTACGGCGTGCCGGCCGGCTACATCGTCGCCGTGCTCGCCGCCGTGGCGGTGCTCTTTCTCGTCGCCCTCGCCGTCGGGGTGGTCGCCGTCCGCCTCGGGGCCACCGACGACCTCTTGAGGATCTCCGACCGATGACGGCCGCAGTCTCGCCGGGATCGGCGCCTTACGCTGTGCCCCAGGAGCAACGGGGCCTCGACGTGCACTGCATGGCCGTCGTGCATCTGTACCGCACCGAGTCGGCTCAAGTCGTCGCCCTGCGGGGCGTCGACCTCGATATCGAGGCGGGCGAGATGGTGGCCCTCCTCGGGCCTTCGGGGAACGGCAAGTCGACGCTCCTTCGGCTCATCGGCGGCCTCATCCAGCCTTCGGCCGGTCAGATCCGAGTGGGCGGGGACTCTCTCGGGCGCCTCAGCCCGAGAGAGCTGCGGGCGCTGCGTGCGACGAGCATCGGCGTCGTCCTGCAAGACGCCGGCTCCAACCTGCTTGCCTATGGGACCGCCGCCGAGAACGTCTACTTCGCCCAGTCGGGCGCACGGCACGTTCGCAGCGACCTCCTCGATCCCCTGGCTGTGCTCGACATCGTCGGGCTGGCCGACCAGGCCGCCCGGCCCGTGAACGAACTGTCGGGCGGCGACCAGCAACGCGCTGCCCTTGCCGCCGGGATCGCTGCCTCGCCGAGACTTCTGCTCGTCGACGAGCCGACGAGCCAGCTGGACGCCGAGGCCCGCGACGGCGTCGTCGCCGCACTGCGCTCGATCAACACCCGGCTCGGCTCGACGGTGGTAATGGTCACCCACGACCCCGAGATCGCCCACGCGATGGCGCGAACCGTGACCATCCGCGACGGTCGTGTGGGCACCGAAGGTCGCCACGGCGAGGAGTACGCCGTCGTCGGGCGCGACGGATCGGTGCAGCTGCCGCCCCACCTCCTCGATCTGCTGCCCCCGGACACGCTCGTGCGCCTGCACCGTCACGAACGCGGCGTCAACCTCGAGATCGCCGAGCCCGACCGATGACCCTCGGACAGGCTGAGCTCGGGCACGCCACGTTGCGTGCGAGCAGGGTCTCGCTCTCCGTCCTCGATCGCTCGGGCAAAGGCACCCGGCGCCGCGAGATCCTCTCGTTCGTGGACGTCGAGGCCGTCGCCGGCGCGGTGCTCGGCGTCACCGGTCCCGGCGGCGCCGGGAAGACGTCTCTTCTTCACCTTCTGGCCGGCCTGCTCGCCCCGAGCTCGGGGACAGTCGAGCTCGACGGCGAGGCGGTAAGGGCTCTCCCCGGAGGTGGCGTTCCCGAGGGGACCGCCCTCGTTCCCCAGACCTTCGGGCTCGCCGGCTCGCTCACCTGCCGCGAGAACGTCGCCATCCCATTGCAACTGCAACGCCTCGAGCGCCGGGAGGTGGCCGAGAGGGTCGCGGATGTTCTCTCGCGGATCGGTCTCTCCGAGGTGGGCGATCAGCTGAGCACCGAGCTCTCCGGGGGCGAGCAGCAGCGCACCGCCGTCGCCCGGGCGATCGTGGCCGAGCCGGGCGTGCTCATCGCCGACGAGCCCACGTCCGAGCTCGATCGCGAAACCAGCATGCTCGTCCTCGAGGCCCTGTGGGCGGCGGCGGCAAGGGGCGCCATCGTCGTCGTGGCATCCCACGACGACGATGTCATCTCCCGTTGCGACTCGATGGTCGAGCTACACGACGGCCGCGTCACCGCTCGGCGCCAGCCAGCCGGTCCAAGCTCACCAACGGTACCAACCCCGGCGGCGGCGAGCGCCGGCTCCGCCGGAGAATCCGCGACCGAGGGCAAAGCCCACCAGCCAGAGGACGAACACGATCACGGCGATGATCCATAGCACGTGCACGGCGAAGCCGACGCCGGCCAAGATCAAAGCCAGAAGTAGGACGAGCAGAATCAGAAGCATTGGGACCCTCCCTTTATCGCTGAGACCCGCTTCTTGCTGGGCTCAGATACGGGTACTGATGCGACGAGAACCTTCGTGCGGACGGTTCCTCAGGAGATCAAACGACGAACCTCAGAAGGTCCTCTCGCGCTCCTCGATCACGACACCTTCGGGACGCCGCGATATCTCCCGGCGCCGCCTTGTGCCACCGAAGCCACCCCACGATGCCAGGAAGAACAGGGAGATCACGAAGCCGACTGCCCCGACGATCATCAAGATTATTCCGACGTCCTGGATGTTAAAGTTCGATGAGTACACGGTGGTTGCAAATTTCAAGATCGCACCTATGGCGAAGATGATGATGCCCGCGGCTACGCCCATTATCAGCTCCTTGGGGATGGCGCCCACACTGGCGGGCGCTAAGAGACAAGCAGGATGTCAATACCCCGCAGGCGACGTCGTCAAACCCGGTCCACTGTCTCGCGGCTGGAGGTGCGGTACGAGGGCCAGCTAGGAGCCCTAAATGATGAGGTTTCTACCGGTCAACGAGTGATGGAAGGCGCTGCGCCGAGGTGCTCTCGGACGCAACCGAGGTCGCTCGCTCAGGAGCAGCCGCTCGTGGCCCCACAGCTCGGGCAGGCGTAGCAGGACCCGGCCCGCTGCATAAGGTTGCCGCAGGCATAGCAGAAGGGCGCGTCCCGCGACCCGGCCCGTAGGCGCTCGGAGCGCGCCGGGCCGGCCGCGTCGTCCTCCGGCTGCGACGGGCCGACCCGGGCACCCCTCGTGCCTGCCCCGGTCCACCCTCCTGCGCTGGTCTGACCACCGGCGGGGTGCCCGTCGGCGGGGTGCCCGTCGGCGGGGCGCCCGTCGGCGGGGCGCCCGCCAGCGGCGTCGCCGCCCTTGCCGTAGCGCTCGAGCTCCTCGCGCATCGCTCTAGCCGTTTCGACCTCGTCGAGTCCGGGCAGGGTGGGCTGGGTCCGCTCCCCCACCGAGAGCACGCCGAGATCGAGGCGCTCGTCGTAGCTCAGGTAGTCGAGGGCGAGGCGGCGGAAGATGTAGTCGACGAGGCTCGACGCGATCCTCAACTCCTGGTCGTCGGTGATGCCGGCCGGTTCGAACCTCATGTTGGTGTAGTGGCGCACGAAGGTCGACAGCGGCACCCCGTGCTGGAGACCGAAGCTGACCGCCATCGAGAAGGCGTCCATCACCCCCGACAGGGTCGAGCCCTGCTTCGAGACCTTCATGAAGACCTCGCCGGGCCGGCCGTCCTCGTACTCGCCGACGGTTACGTAGCCCTCGCAGTCGGCCACCCGGAAGGCAAAGGTGTTCGACCGGCGCTTGCGGGGCAGGCGCTTTCGGGTCGTGGCTGCCGGCGCCGTGACGTGCGAGGCCTGGAGGGCGACCTCGAGCTCGGAGATGCGGGCCGTGAGCTCGGCCTCCCTGGCGGCCAATGCCGCCCGGGCGATCTCGTCGAGCACGGCGGCGTCGGCTTCCTCGGCCGCGGCGCCGCCTGCGAGCACGTCGCCAGCGGCGATCGGCGGCACGGTCCCGCCGACCCTCCGGGAGGTCGAGAGCGGCTGGGCCACCTTGCAGTTGTCCCGGTAGATGGCGATGGACTTGAGGCCCATGCGCCAGGCGTCGATGTGCAGCTGCTCGATCTCCTCGACTGTGATCTGCTCAGGGGTGTTCACGGTCTTGCTGATGCTGCCCGAGATAAATGGCTGTGCCGCTGCCATCATCCTCACATGACCCGAATGGTGGATGACGTTGTCACCCATCGAGCACGCAAAGACGGGCAGGTGCTCGGCCGAAAAGCCCGTGCTCCCGACGATCGAGTGGTGCTCGGCTATGTAGGAGACTATGGAGGCGACGGTGTCCTCGTCGTAGCCGAGTCGCTTCAGTGCCCGCGGGACGGTCTGGTTGACGATCGACATGGTGCCGCCGCCAACGAGCTTCTTCGTCTTCACGAGCCCGAGGTCCGGCTCGATGCCAGTGGTGTCACAATCCATAAGAAATGAGATCGTGTTGTGGCTGACAAATCCATTCGCGACATACGTGACATTTGCCGGCACCGAGAGGTCATAGGTGAGCTCTTCTCCGTCCAGCCCTACCTCGGCGATCTGATCGTAGAAGAAGCTCAACAAGTGGCGCAGGCGCTCGTCATCTGTCCGGACGAGCAGCTCCGTGGCCGCGCGACGTGAGACCGTCCCCGCCCGACGGTGCTCCATGAGCAGGGTCTTGCGCAACCCGTCAGCCCGTGGGGCGAGCTCGTCGATGAGCTCCCGGGTCATCGGAACGTCGTCACCCCGGGATCGCTGGCGGAGATCGCTCGTATGAGCTGCAGCGCTCTTAGCCTCACCAATGAAGCCGATCTCGTCCATGAAGCGCCGGCAGTGCGCCGGGTTCGACAATCGCAGTCGCGCGAGCGGCAGCGCTCCGTTGCGCTCCTCGACCACTCTCGTGGTCGGGTATCCGAGGGCGAGCAGCAAGCCCTGGACATCCTCGGCGAGCTGCAGAGACGCGCTCCGAAGAGTCGGACAGCCGGCACTGAGGGCTCCGTCCGCCTCGAGCAAGCCGCGGATGAACGACCGGTAAACCTCCGGATCGTTGGAATGCAGCACAGCGTCTGGGACCTGGGCGTCGTGCCCCCCTCCCGAGTGAACCGAGCGCGGCTCGCGCTTGACGAGGCCGCATGCCTCCCACCAGAGCGCGGCACTCACCGAATCGATGCGCACCTCGACGCGACCCTGGCGCCAACGCGTGGTCGCTGCGATGCCGAGCACTTCCTTGCAGAGCACCTCGAGCCGGGCCACCACGTCAAGATCGGTGTCGCTCACACAAAATCGCAGTCCGCGCCGACGCAGTGACCCGTCGCCCATGAAGTACCCGACGAGCTCTGCAAGCTCGGGAGACATGATTCGAGGAACCATGAGCCTGTGCTCACCCGTCCGGTCGTGATCCGGAGCAGGAGGGAGCGGAACCTCGTTGACCTCACCGAGGAGGGACCCCATGGCCAGCGGGACAAGGTCACGCGGCCGTAGGTCGCCGAGGCATCGCCACACCCACTCTCCAGTGGTCCGATCCACCACCTTCACGCGGTGCTGCGGGGTTCCACGCAGGTGAAAGCCACGGCGGGTCACGATGTCGGCAACGGGCACGAGCCCGTTCACGTAGAACTGAGCCGCCGTCCTCGATCCCTGATCGGTGGCGACTTGCACACCGAGCGGCTGCCAGCGTGGGCCTTCGGGGTCGCCCAGGCTGCGAAGACGTACGAGTCCCCTGTCGGTGGGGACAAGCGTCCCTCCGACAAGACATCCTGTCGGGGCGAGCACCGTCGCCTGTGAGTTGCGCACGCCGTGCTGCTCGGCGAGCTCGACGGCACCGTCCCACGCCTCCTGAGCGGCGGACAAAAGCTCGGTAGGGACGAGCTCCTCGTCAATCTTGGCCACCTCCGCTCGGTGCATGCGAAGGACGTTCAGCATCTCCTCTCTGTTCTCGTGATAGCCGGCGAACGGGCCCATGCGGGCAGCGGTCCTTGCGGACACCTCGTAGGCCCTGCCTGTCATGAGCGCTGTGAGAGCTCCGGCGAGCGCCCGCCCTTCGTCGGAGTCGTAGGGAAGGCTCCAAGCCATCAGGAGCGCGCCGAGGTTTGCGTAGCCGAGACCGAGCTCCCTGAAGCGGCGAGTTGTCTCTGCGATCTGGTCGGTCGGATAGTCCGCATTTCCGACCAGGATCTCTTGAGCAGTAAAGACGACTTCTATTGATGCTTCGAAGCCGCTGACGTCAAATCGCCCATGTTCATCGAGAAATTCAAGGAGATTCAGGCTTGCCAGATTGCACGAGGAGTTATCCAGGTGAACGTACTCGGAACATGGGTTGCTGGCGGTGATTCTGCCAGTGTTTGGCGCAGTGTGCCACTTGTTTATCGTGGTGTCGAACTGCAGTCCCGGGTCGGCACACTCCCAGGCCGCCTCGGCGATCTGGTGGAAGAGGTCGCGGGCGGGGATGGTCTCGAGGACCTCCCCGGTGGTGCGGGCGGAAAGCTCCCAGTCGCGACCCTCGAGCACTGCCTGCATGAACTCGTCGGTGACCCGTACGGAGTTGTTGGCGTTCTGGTATTGGATCGAGTGTCCGTCGGCACCGTCGAGATCCATGTCGAAGCCGGCCAGGGAGAGGACCCTCGCCTTGCGCTCCTCCTTCGCCTTGCACCAGATGAACTCCTGGATGTCGGGATGGTCGGCGTCGAGGATCACCATCTTGGCGGCGCGGCGCGTCTTGCCGCCCGACTTGATCGTGCCGGCGGAAGCGTCCGCCCCCCGCATGAAGCTCACAGGCCCCGACGCCGTGCCGCCGCCGTTCAGGAGCTCTCGCGACGACCTGATGCGCGACAGGTTCGCCCCGGCGCCGGAGCCCCCCTTGAAGATGGTGCCCTCTTCTGTGTACCAGTTGAGGATCGAGCTCATGGTGTCGTCGACGGAGAGGATGAAGCAGGCCGACGCCTGCTGGGGCACGCCGGCGACGCCGATGTTGAACCAGACCGGCGAGTTGAAGGCCGCCTTCTGCTCGACGATGAGGTGCTTCAGCTCGTCGCTGAAGGTCGACGCCTCGGCGGCGTCCTCGAAGTAGCCGTCCTTCAACCCCCATGCGGTGATGGTGTCGGTCACCCGGTCGACCACCTGGCGCAGGGACGACTCGCGCTCGGGGGTGCCGAGGGTGCCGCGGAAGTACTTCTGGGCCAGGATGTTGGTGGCGTTCACGCTCCAATCGGCGGGCACCTCGACGTCGAGCTGCTCGAAGGCGACGGCTCCGGTGCGGTAGTCGCTTATGCGCGAGTCGCGCCGCTCCCACTCCACGTCCTCGTAGGGGTGGCGTCCCTCCCGGGTGAAGTGCCGGCGGATGCCGATGCTGAGCCGCTCGCCTACAGCCATGGTCTCTCCTCCATTGAACCGGTTCCCCACCCCGAAGGGGTACCCACAACATACAGTGGTACGTGCTCGGGGCACCACCAGATAGGGCCGTAATTACAGCACCGTAACTACGCGGCTGTCAATAGGAGCGGGTGCGCCGGCGCCCAGGTCAACGGGTGCTCGCGAAGATTTGCACCCGGTGGCACGCTACCGTGCGGCGTCAGTGGCCGTGGTGCTCGCCGTCGACGCCGGCACGACGGGCATCCGCGCCGTCGCCGTCGACGAGGAGGGCATCGTCCGGACGGCCGCCTACCGGGAGCTCGCCCAGCACTTCCCGGCGCCCGGACTCGTCGAGCACGACGCCGAGGAGATCTTCGGGCACGTCGAGTCGGTTCTCGCCGAGGTCTGCGGCCGCTTCGGCGAGAAGGGCGAGAGCGTCGCCGCCCTCGGGATCACCAACCAGCGCGAGACCGCCGTGGCCTGGGACATGGCCTCGGGCCGGGCGCTTTGCCCCTGCATCTGCTGGCAGGACCGCCGAACGGCTGCCCGCTGCGGCGAGCTCGCCGCGGCCGGGCATCTCCCCGAGGTCCGCCGCCGGACCGGCCTCGTGCTCGACAGCTACTTCAGCGCCACCAAGTGGGAGTGGATGCTGCGCCGGGGCGGAGTCCCAGCCTCGCCGCGACTGGCGCTCGGCACGGTCGACGACTGGCTGGTGTACCGCCTCACCGGCGGCCCCGACGGGGGCGTCCACGCGACGGACGTCTCCAACGCGTCGAGGACGCTCTGCTTCGACATCGGCGAGCTCGCCTGGTCAGAAGAGCTGTGCGAGCTCTTCGGCATCCCGCGAAGTGCCCTCGGGGAGGTGCGGCCCTCGTGCGGACGCTTCGGGCTCGTGCATGGCGGCGTCGCCGGGGGTGCGCTACGGGG
>JBOGHY010000134.1:0-9376 GCA_050742375.1 Acidimicrobiales bacterium
CCACCCCGGGCACAGCAGCCTCGGCGCCGAGTGCCCGAGGGCCGCGCGCCTGGGAGGCGAGCGCCTGGGAGGCGACCTCGACAAGCGGGCGACCGATGTTGCCGGCCGCCACGGCTGCCGTGCCGGAAGCCTTCAGCATCTCTGTGACAAGGCTCGTCACGGTCGACTTGCCGTTCGTCCCCGTGACCCCGACGAGGCGCAGGCCGGCGCGGTTGGCCATCTCGGCGCCGAGCTCGATCTCGGCCACGAGCCGTTGCGGCGCAGCGTGGCGGAAGACGGGATGCCCGGGCGGGATCCCCGGCGACAGGACGACAAGGTCGGCCGTGCTGACCAGCTGGGCGACGTGCTCCTCCGTCGGGGCGCCGAACAGCTCCACGCCGAGGCGCTCGGCTGCCGCCGCCAGCGCGGCCCCGCGCGTGCCGCCGGGCGCTGCGTCGTCGAGCGCGACGAGCTCCGTCGCCGTCCCCCTAAGGGCCGCGGCGACGGCCTGGCCCGTCACGGCGAAGCCGACCACGAGCACTCGCCCGTCCGTCCCGGCGATCAGGTCAGCCTCCCGACCGAGAGGAAGTCGGCGTAGAAGAGGCCGAGCCCGAGGGCGGTGCAGAGGCCGGAGAAGATCCAGAACCTGACGGTCACCGTGGTCTCGGGCCAGCCGAGCAGCTCGAAGTGGTGGTGCAGGGGAGCCATCCGCAACACCCGCCGCCGGAAGACACGGAAGCTCACCACCTGAACCACGACCGACAGCGTGACCACGACGAAGATGCCGCCGACGATCGGGAGCAGCAGCTGCAGGTTCTGCGACAGGGCGAGGCAGGCGAGGCCCGTGCCGAGGGCGAGAGCTCCGGTGTCGCCCATGATGATGCGTGCAGGGGCGGCGTTCCACCAAAGGAACCCGACGCAGGCGCCGGCCATCGATATCGCCACGAGGCCGAGGTCGAGCGCGTGCGGAACGCGGTAGATCGAAAAGTGCCGGAACTGCCAGTAGCCGATGATCGTGAAGCACGAGAAGGCGAAGGCGGAGGATCCCGACGCCAGGCCGTCGAGGCCGTCGGTCAGGGTCACGGCGTTCGAGCCCCCCACGATGATGAGCACAGCCCAGAGACCCCAGACCACCTCGGGCATGTTGGGGCCCGGCAGGTTGTAGCGGGTGAAGGAAAGGTGAGTGCTCACACCTGCCCAGGAGAGCGCCCCGGCTGCGAAGCCCACCGCGATCGCGAGCTGGAGGGCGAACTTGGCGCGCTTGTTGAGCCCAAGGCTGCGGCGGCGGCTCACCTTCAGCCAGTCGTCGGAGGCGCCGACGAGGCCCGTCGCGATGACGGCGAGGACCACGAGCCAGCCCGAGCGGGTGAACGGCGTGCCGGTGCCGACGTGGCCGAGCACGTAGCCGGCAAGCGTGGCCACCAGAATGGCGATGCCCCCCATCGTCGGCGTGCCCTGCTTGGCGGCGTGCCCGACGGGGCCGTCCTCGCGCACGTGCTGGCCGATTCGCCACCGGATGAGCCAGCGAAGCAGGATCGGCGTGCCGAAGCCCGCCACGAGGATGGCGACGCCGCCGGCGGTGAACAGCGAGATCAACGGGAGCCCCGCAGACGCTCGGCCTCCTCGACCACCACGATCCGGTCGTCGAAGCTCACGTGCTCGTCGCCGATCTGCTGGGTCGTCTCGTGGCCCTTGCCCGCCACGAGCACGACGTCGCCCGGGTCCGCCGCCTCGAGCGCGGCGGCGATCGCCCGGCGCCGGTCGGGTTCCACCGCGAGGGCCGCCGGGCCGCCAAAGCCGGCGACCACGTCTTCGATGATCGCCCCAGCATCCTCGTGGCGCGGGTTGTCAGAGGTGACCACCGCCAGATCCGAGAGCTCTGCGGCGGCGGCGCCCATGAGGGGGCGCTTGTCCCGGTCGCGGTCCCCGCCCGCCCCGAAGACGACGATGAGCCTGCTCGCCGGTGCAGCCGAACGCATGACCCGCAGCGCCTCTGCGAGGCCCGCCGGGGTGTGGGCGTAGTCGACGACGACGAGGAGCGAGAGGGCGTTGGGCACGGTCTCGAAGCGCCCTGGGACCTGGGGAGCCTCCGAAAGCCCCTCGGCGATGGTGGCATCGTCGACCCCGGCCGCACGCGCTGCCGCGGCCGCAGCCACGGCGTTGCGCACGTTGAGCTCCCCGGCGAGCCGGACGCGTACGCGATGTCCGTGGAGGACAAAGCGGCTTTCGTGGGGGAGGTCGACGCGCTCGGAGACGTCCGCCAGGCCGTAGCCGGAAAGGGGGATGTCCCGGCCGCTTGACAGCAGCCGTCTGCCGTAGGCGTCGTCGGCGTTCACCACCCCCCGGCGGGAGTGGCCGGCGGTAAAGAGAGCTGCCTTGGCCTCGAAGTACGCCTCCATCGTCCCGTGGTAGTCGAGGTGGTCCTGGCTCAAGTTGGTGAAGACGGCGACGTCGTGGACGTAGCCGTCGACCCGGTGCTGGACGATGCCGTGAGAGGTGACCTCGACCACCGCCGCTCTGCTGCCCTGCTCGCGGGCGCGGGCGAGGATCGACTGGAGCACCGGGGCCTCGGGAGTCGTCCGCTCACCGCCGAGGGTGCCGACGAGCACCGAGCTCCAGCCGTTGTGCTCGAAGATCGCCCGCAACAGGTGCGTCGTCGTGGTCTTGCCGTTCGTGCCCGTCACCCCCACTACTAACAGGTCCTCGGCCGGGTCGCCGCTCACTGCGCAGGCGGCCTCGGCCATCGCTCGGCGAAGATCTCCCGTCTCGAGCACGAGCTCGGGAACCTCCCGCCCCGGGGCCGCAAATGGCCCTCCCGAAAGGTCGACGACACGCTCGACGGCAAGGGCCACCGCCCCCGCCGCCGCCGCCGCCGGGGCGAAGTCGTGCCCGTCAGCCCGCTCGCCAACGAGACAGAAGTACAGGTCGCCACCGTCTCTCCCGGGCGGGCGCACCTCCCGGTGGTCGAGCACGACGCGGCGAACGGCGACCCCCGCGGCTGGCCCGACGACGCGAGTCGCCCCGATGCGGGCGGCCAGCGCCTCCAGTCGCACCGGCTCGGGGCGCCGGCCAGAGGGCATCGGGCAGCCGGAGCTCACGGCGGCGCCACCGGTCACTTTCCGGACGAGACCGGCGTGCGGCGGCCGGACGCGCTCGCCCTTGTGCCGGGCGATGGTGGCGCGACGTCGAAGTGGCGAAGGGCGTAACCCATGATGGTGGAGAAGACCGGTGCCGACGCCAGCCCGCCGTAGATGAGGTCCGGTCGGTTGAGCACAACGATGGCGGTGAGCCTGGGCGCCTGCGCAGGGGCGAAGCCGACGAAGGTCGCCATCCACGCCCCCGGCACGTACCCGGGCTTGGTGCTGCTCGGGATCTGGGCCGTTCCCGTCTTTCCGGCGACGGTGTAGCCGGGGATGCGCGCGGCGAGCGCCGTGCCGTCGGAGGTCACCTGCTCGAGCATCGGCAAGAGCTTGGCGGCGGTCGAGGCGTCGAGCACCCGGTGCCGCCGGGCACCGGGCAGCAGCTTCTCCCTGCCACCGGGGCCGACAGTTCCTTCGATGAGCCGCGGGGGCACGAAGACGCCGCCGTTGGCGACGGCGTTGTAGGCGTCGAGCACCTGCATCGCGGTCACGGCCTCGCCCGTTCCGATCGGCACGGCGCCCATCGACGACGCCGACCAGGTGGCAGGGGTGCCGAGCGTGCCGGTCGTCTCCCCCGGCCAGTCAAGGCTGCTGTCCTGCCCGAAGCCGAGGGCGCGAAGGTAGTGGTAGAGGTGGTCGGGGCCGAGCATGTGGGCGATCTCGATCGTGCCGACGTTCGAGGACTGCGCCAGGATCTGGCTGACAGAGAGCTGCTCGGTCGGGTGGTACTCGGCGTCCTCGAAGGACCAGCCGCCGAGGGCGATCTGGTCGGGCACCGAGAGCTCGGTCGTGGGATCGACGAGGCCGCGCTGGAGGGCACCGGAGATCGTGGCGAGCTTCATGACCGATCCAGGCTGGTACTGGGCGGTCACCGCCAGGTTCTGAGCGGCCGGCACCACCTTGCCGTTGCGCCCGCGCGTAAGGTCGGCCATGGCAAGGACGCCTCCCGTGCGGGTATCGAGCACAACCGCGAGCCCGCCTGCGGCGCGAAGGGCGCTGATGCGCTCGGAAAGCACGTTCGTCACCTCGAACTGGAGCGACTGGTCGAGGGTGAGGGCGATGCCGGTGCCCTGGTGGGGGAGGTGGACGTTGGTCGGCGCCCCGGGCAGGGTCGCGCCGTTGGCTCCGACGGCCACCTGCTCGGAGCCTGCCTCGCCACCGAGAAGGTGCTGCTCGGCGTACTCGAGACCGGAGAGGCCCGTGCCCGAGAAGCCCACCTGACCGAGGACCGGAGAGAAGAGGGAGCCAGCTGGATCGACTCGCAGCGGGTCCTGCACGAAGGAGATGTAGGGGAGGTGCAGGGCCGCAACCCGTGCCTCGACTGCGCTGTCGACCTGGTAGGCGAGGGGCACGTAGCCGCTCTTGCGGGTGAGCAGCCGGTGAAGCTCGGTGCCGGGGATTCCAAGGATGCGCCCGAGCGCAGCCGATCCGGAAGGGGACGCGCCGGCGTAGAAGTCGTCGGCGACCACGTCCACCCGAGGCACCGAGACCGCCAGCACGTCGCCGTTCCGGTCATAGACCGTCCCCCGAAGAGCCGGCAGCGGGACCGTCCGGGCCACCTCGCCCGCCCCGTAGGCGGCGTAGGTGGAACCGCTCAGCACCTGGACGTCGAACGTCTTGGCGGCGAGGCCACCGAGGGCACAGGCGAGGACGACGAGGAGGGTTTTGAGCCTGCGGCGTGGATGGCTCGACGTGCCCCGACCCGCCGACCTGCGCGGACCGGCCGACCTGCGCCTGGCGACTGCCTCGGCGCGCCTCGCCCGGCGCCTGCTTACTGCCTGGCGCCCGCGCGCCTCCCGTGGCCCGGGCGCCTCCCGTGGCCCGGGCGCTTCCCGCTGCCGGCGCCCGCCCGCTGCCCGCTTCCCGCTGCCCGCCCGCTTCCCGCTTCCCGCTGCCGGTGCCCGCCCGCTGCCCGTGCCCCGCCGCCGAGGGACGAGAACGGGAGCGCCCGGGCGCCCCACCACTCCTGGGGAAGGCGTAGTCCGGCGTTCGCTCACGTCAGCCGCGCGCCGATCGTGACCGGCGCGACGACGAATGATGCGCTGAGTTGCGAGCGTGAGCCTCGGCCACGCTCTTCCCCGGGTCGACCGCCGCCAGATAGGTCACGGTGGCAGGGGCGACCATGCCGAGCTCGTGACGAGCTATCTCCTCGATCCTCTCGGGTGTTTCAAGCGCAGCCCGTTTGAGCTGCAGATCCTGCTGGGTGGCGAGCGTGTGTCCGATCTGTGTCTGGAGCGAGTCGACCCTCACCTGCTCGGAGGCGACGAGGGCTCTCCCTGCCGCGACGGTCACGAGGGAACCGGCGAGGGCGAGGCCGGCGAGCAGCACGAGCATCTTCACCTGGCGACGCTCGGCTCGCGCGACGAGCTGGCGACGGTCGAGCACCCCGAGCCGGGGTCGCTCGGTGGCAGAACGAGCCTTGCGCGACTCGTCTCGGCTGGCGTACCTGTCCGGGACCGCCGCCCCGCGGATGGCCATCAGGAAGGCCCCCGGACGCTCGGGGGTGCGGCGGCATCGACGTCGAGTCGCTCGACGGCTCGCAGCCGGGCGCTCCGGGCCCTCGGATTGGCTTCGATATCCTCGGGCGACGCCTTTAGAGCGCCTCGCCGGAGGAGGCGCACCTGGGGGACCGCGCCGCAGACGCACGGCATCTGCGGCGGGCACGAGCACCATCCCCTCGCGGCTCCGACCAGACGCGCCTTCACCAGGCGGTCTTCGCCCGAGTGGTAGGAGATGACGGCGATCCGCCCAGCGGGCGCGATGAGCTCGAGCGCTTGGCGCAGGCCGGAGTCGAGCTGGCCGAGCTCGTCATTCACCGCGATGCGGACGGCCTGGAAGACGCGGCGGGCTGGGTGACCACCGCCGCGTCGGGCTGCCGCCGGCAGTGCGGCCAGCACGAGCTCCGCCAGTTCTCCGGTCGAATGGACCGGCCGCTGCCGCACTACAGCACGAGCGATGCGGAGGGCGAAGCGGGGCTCCCCGTTTGCGGCGAAGAGCCGGGCGAGCTCCTCGAGCGGCCAGCCGTTCACTACCTCGGCAGCCGAGACGGCCTCCGTTCGGTCCATTCTCATGTCGAGCGGACCGTCGAAGCGGTACGAGAATCCCCGCGAGGGCTCGTCGAGCTGGTACGAGCTCACCCCGAGGTCGAACAGCAGCGCTGTCACGGGGCGGCCGTCGCCGCGCTCGCCGATGACGGCTGCCAGTCCGTCGAAGCGAGCCTGGGCGACGACGGCCCGAGCCCCGTGGGAGGCGAGCCGGCTCTTCGCCGCTCGCACGGCCTCTTCGTCACGGTCGATGCCGATCAGGGCGTGATGCGGCATGGCGTCGAGCAGCGCCGCCGCGTGGCCACCTCCCCCAACCGTTGCGTCGACCACGAGCCCTTCCGGCGTCCCCACCAGAAGCTCAACGACCGCTGCGGACATGACGGGGACGTGCAAGAAGGCAGCGCCTTGCCTGGCCTCATCTGCGGCGCCCGCCTGTCCGCCCCCAGCCTGAGCGCCGGTCGCCCGGCCGGCGGCGCGCATCCCCCAAATGGGGTCGATGTTTTCCCGGGTCACCCGCAGCCCCCCGGCCGCGTGGCGAAGAGGGTACCTCGCCTCGCGCAGATGGGCCATGGCGGAGAGGGTGGGTGATCCATCCAACGTGGGGGCCGAGGGACTGCGGGTGGCCCGGGAACGTGCGTGGCGGCACTGGAGGGTGACAGAGCCATCGGTCACGAGCCGGCGTCCGTCGCGTCGTCGAAGCGGTGGTCCCATCGGGCGGTCGACCACAGCTCGAAGCGGTCGTGGACGCCGACGAAGAGCGCCGTGTCCTCGAGGCCGGCATGGCTGCGCAGGTCGCCCGGGATGGCCATGCGGCCCTGGAGATCGAGTGCCACCTTGCTCACCTTGGAGAACCACTCCCTAACCTCGTCGCGCGTGCGACGGCTTTCAACCTCGCGGACATGCTGGCGATCGGCCTCTTTCTCGAATTCCTCGCTCGTCCAAAGCGCCAGGCAGCCGTCCTCGTGGGGGGCGATATAGCCCTTCTGGTCGAAGACGGGGCGTAGGCGCGTCGGGAAGATCACTCGCCCCTTCCCATCCACCGAGCGGTCGAAGCGACCCACGAACGGCGGCGACGTCTCCCTCTGCATCCCTGGCATTCCCTCACGAGCCTCGGTGGGCCAGTCCTCCCCTGGTCGCCACTAGCTGGTCAATTTATGGGACAACTCACCACTCGTCAACCATGCCGACATGGAGCACCAGCAGAGGTGGGGTCCTGGGCAGCGCGAACCGACGGGCGAGCCCGCCGAGCTGGCTAACCGCTCGATCCCTCGCTCAGCCCGTCGACCGCCGAGTCGCTCGTTCCAACCAGTCCGTCGGAAGCTATCGCCGATCTCCTCTCATCATCGGTTCTCGGCTCGTCGACGAGCGGCTGTCCCGATCACCTCTCGACCAGCCCGAGGACGGCACCGGTGAGACGGGACATCGCCGCCTGTCGCAGGTCCTCTCGATGATGGACCGACCCCCCGCCGCCACCACTTGAGCCACCGTCTCGATCCAGATGGAACCGGAGCGATCCTTCCCGCCGTCGGGTCGGCCGCTCGAGGGAGGCCTCGATCCGTCCCTGAGAGGTCACGATGATCGCGTGGCCGCTGTCGAGCAGCTCGTCGGTCGCGACTTCGACGAGGGCGGCAACCAGGGGCTCTACCTCGTAGATCGAGTCGTCGGGGCTGGCTATGAGGGCTTCGATCCGTCCGTCGGCGACCAGCCGCTCGATGAGCACCGCAGATCCCCCGACATAGGTCGAGGTGAGGTCGATCTCGCTCGCCACGCAAAAGGCGTGATCGGCCGGCCACGCCAGGTTGGCGGTCTGGCCTCGACCGAGCACGGCGGGGGCGGTGATCGCCTCCACAGGGCCGGTGTAGAGCCAGTACTCACGGTCCGGGAGCGATACGAGCCGTCCTTGCCGGACGGCGTCGGGAACCGGGTCAGGCAGGTGGAGAGCAGGTGGGCTGCCCCGCAGGGTTAGCGGCACTCCACCGAAGGCGTAGCCGTTCCAAAGGCAGAAGAAGCACTCGTCGGGGGTGGTCGTGAAGCCGCGGAGCAGCTCGGATAGCGCCTCGGCGTCAGAGAGAAACAGCCGACCCTGCCTCGGTCCTTGGCTCCTCCAGGGCGCTGGGCGGCCGGGGTGCTCGGCGGGCAGGGCCACGCCGTGAAACTGGGCATCGGCCCGGAGCGCCAACCCGCTCCAGGCGGACACCTCCGCCCAGCGCACCAGGCGGCTCCCATGATCCGGTTCTTCGGCTGGGTGCAGCACCCGGGCGTAGGCATCGAACCCGTTCGGCACCACAGAGGTTACGCCGCGGCCTAACGGCGCCAGGCGCTCGGCGATCCAGTCGGCCTCGTGCACCTCGGCGCTCCACAAGGGCTGCAGGTAGGGTTCCTCCACGCCGCGATCATTGCATCGCCCCGCCCATGAGCCGATGGCCAGGCGGCACGAGGGGCGGCAGGCAGGCGAGAAGGGCCGCCAGCAAGGTCTCGGTCCTCTCCCGGCCGCCCCGCGCGCCGCCGGGAAGACCCTCCCCCAGCACGGCCGAAGAGGCGTCGAGCATCCGGGCGGCCTCTTCCCGCAAGGGCTCTGGGCAGCCCAGCGCCGAGGCGAGCAGGCCGCCATCTGACTCGAGCATCACCACGGTGTGGATCCATGCGCCGTCGCGTGTGCGGCGCTGCGAGCAACCGACCGCCTTGCGTCCGCCAAGTGTCACCTCGCCCGGGATCCGACCGGCGAAGCAGAGCGAAGCTGCGAGCTTCGGCCGCCGGGCAGACGCTGTATCGACGACCTCGATCGTCGCTCCGGGAAGGCTCGCCCTCAGTGCGCCGGCCCACGCCTCGCCGACCCAGCGAAACGACCGCGCAACGTCGATCTCGAACAGAGGATCGGCACTTGGGATGAAGAAGTCCACCCAGAGCTGGGCGCCCGGAGCCACGAGGACCGCTCCCCCGCCGCTGCGTCGCCGGACCAAGGCGAGGCCGCTGGCGCGGGCGCGCTCTTCGTCGAAGTCGCTCGCCGACTGCGTGCTCCCGAGCACGACGGCGGAGTCGAGCACCTGGCAGCAACGCACCAGGCGGCCGGAGCAGGGAAGCTCGGCCCAGCGGTGAAGCTGGCGGGCGAGACCCGAGCGTCGCTCGAGGCGCCATCCATGCCGTTCCTGGGGCATCGCCGCCTGGCGACGGCCCCGCGCGCCTGGCTCAGATGCCGACGGCGTGGCCGAGGAC